>JAQYVF010000198.1 GCA_030145625.1 Desulfocapsa sp.
TATCAACAGGACCTTTAGAAGGGACAAATAACAAGATCAGAACCCTGCAAAGGCAGGCATATGGTTTTCGGGATATGGATTTTTTCAAACTGAAAATCCATGCTCTCCATGAAACAAAGTACGCTTTAGTCGGATGAACCGAAAAGACTACTTCTCAATCACGGTTTTTTTCAACCAATCCGCTGTATTTGACTCACTGGGTTTCCCTGGCGTCATATCCACCCCTTCAAGCACAGGAGGATCAGGAACTGCGGCAAGTAAATTTGTCTTAGCTTGTCGAACAACGATCTGCTCAGGTGTAACGTTGATGGTAGAGAGGTCATGTGCTAGCATCACTGGACCGTCATATGTTTTGGCCATGCTTTTAAAAGCATCGTCTATCATAACATCACCTAATGTATAATGAGAACCTATACCCAGACCAGGCTTAGCTATACTGAAAACAAGCCCAAGTTCTTCAGGCACAGTGTGCTCACCCAAAGCATTTTCTGCGTGTTCAAGTGGCATTTTGGTATGGGCAGCAAACCCCTCAGCGGATGGAAAAACCTCGTGAATAAATACATCTGCTCCTTTGGCTTGCTCTGCCTCGAAGGTACTCGGCTCACTGTCAGCGGTATATGCAAAGACAAGCCCTTTCCATTCAAGGCGATAGCCCAGCGAACCATCGATAGAATGAACTACGGGAAAAGCATAAATTTTTACGTCATCTTCATCATAAGCGAGCTGGCGAGGATTTTCGGGACTGAATTTACTGATATCAATCTCGTGGGCGATGATCGTCGTGCCGCCAGTTGGCAATAAATCCCGTTTGGCCTGTACGTGCCACTCAGCCGCTGCTCTTATGTGCTTTGTAAATGCTGCAGTGCCAAGTTCCGGCGTTGTGCCTGATGGGCCCCACACAAGAAGAGGTGTATTTCGGGCCCAGCCCATAGCATCAAAGAGAGGAAAAATACCTCCAACATGATCCAGATGAAGGTGATTAACAAACACTTTGTCGAGCAGCGCTGGATGTATACCCATGCTATAGAGATTAGCAGCTGTTCCCGGACCTATATCAAAAATAAAATTTTTACCGTTTCCCAACTCAACCAGGATTCCAGATGTAGCCTGTGCACGGCGAATCGGGGTTGGGCTGCCTGATCCCAGCACAGTGACTCGCATCTCATTGTCACCAAGTTTCTCTTTCCCTGGGATATAATGTTCCGGATATTTCTTAAGGGTAATTCCCTTTTTTTTGGCAATTACAGGAGTCTTGGTAATGGGTTGTCCGCTAAGTGGGGTTGGATAACCATCTTTGGTAAGCTGCTTTTCTCTGGGAAAACGAAAGTCAGTCCATTCGCCTGCGTTTGCCACGTTTGGCAGGAACAGGGCTAACGTAAGTACGCAAATCCAGTAATATGGCATCGTTTTGATATGTTTCATACTTGTTGTCTCCATCTTGAGATTAATCTTCAAATACACGAAATATTATTTACTTGCTGTCTGAACTTAGTTGTTAAACCGGATATGGTGCTATTTCCAGCCTACCAATGGAAGGAAACACCTAGCAATGGGCCTTGCTGTAAGGCGTTATAGGCATATCTGTCCTGACCAGAACCACTATCATAGTCGTAGTCCATCCACCGATAACCACCAAAAACCGAGCCCCATTCTTTAAACTGATAATCAACCATTAACGATACATTCCAGACCAGGTCAGAATCACCAAAACCAATATCACCACGGCTTATGAGTGTCCACTTTTCATTAAAATGAGTCCAGAGCCTTACTCCACCGAAAACATCCCACCAGTCTTCGGTTGAATCAACAAGCTGGGGACCTCCCTGAACTGTTGCACCAAGATCTTGATACGTCCAGCGAAACCCTAAGATCGGCTCCACGTCGGTATTGCCCCAAGTCAACACATGGTAGCCAGCCCCAAATTCAGCCGCCTGAATAGTGAAATCCACATCAACAGTGGAACCATTCGGAATGCTGGATGAAGGCTCCAAGTTCACGTATTGATATTCGGCAAACAGTGCCAAGGCATTTTTTTTCGCATCAAAATGCACTGTAAAAACAGCCCCTAGGTTCCCGAACACATCATCTTTGAAATCAAGTTGAAGTGGTGCACTGACGGGTCCAATAACTGTCGTCCCATCCAAACTCATTCCCCACAGGAAAAGGGGAGAGAGTGCAAATTGCCAATCGTCAGATTCGCGGTCCCTACCAGCCAATGATTGCGAAACAGGAAAAAATAACAAAAAAGCCAAGACAATGGCGATTGTTAAAGCCTTCTTCATTACACTCGCTCCTCCTCATTAACGATACCAGACCATGGTGGTCAAATTGACAAAAATTACCAGATCCATTACTTTGTAAGAAAATTACACAAGAAAAAATTTGATAATTTTTTCCAATACTTAGCATTTAACAATGCCAACCTAACCATTAAATGTCAATACATTGATGTATGAAAACATGTAAATCTCGACTCAACAGAGACAGCTGGCTTGCACTAGCCCTTGAAATACTTGCACAAGAGGGAAGGGCAAAAATTAAAATTGAATACCTTGCCGAAAGACTTGGTGTCACTAGAGGGAGCTTTTATGCCCATTTCCCAGACAGGAGAGACTTTAACAATAGCATTGCTGTATACTGGGCTGAAACCTTAACCTCTAAAGCTCTCGCGAATCTTAGACTGGGTAAAGGAAGTGCACAGGAAAGATTATTGATCCTGATACAAAGGATCAAAGATGATGATCTACCCAAATATGATATTGTAATGAGAGCATGGGCACTTGATGAACCGCTGGTAGCCGACCAGGTTGAAAGAGTTGATCGAGAGCGTTATGAATACATAAAATCACTTTTTGCCGAAATGGGATTTACAGGAAACGATTTAGAGATGCGGACGATGATTTTTCAAGCATATCATAGTTTGAGCCCAGCCTTGTTTGGATCTTTCTTTGAAGAGAACAGGTTCAAACACGAAAACATTCGACATCAATTCTTTACTCAAAAAATTGACGAGAATCTATAAACATTCCGAGATGCACAAAACATAGCAAATGGCAGGTCTACTAGGCTCGATTTTGTACTTTTTTTTGCCTTCTGACTTACCTTATTTAAATCATCGTTTGACCTCCTAAAAGGTAAAACATCTCCAAAAATTGATTTAACAGAACGTCACCAATACTGCGATGAGTTGGTGGCTCAAGTGATATTTCAGCAGAAAAAGATTGCTCTTGGCAGTACCTCAGTTGGAACACCTATCTTATCGGTTAGGACTATTCCTGATTATTGTCGGATTGCGATATCACGCAAAACTTGTTCACATCGCAGCTGAAAAGATACTCTATTTGAGCACTACTCTGATGCAAGATAGTACTTTCGTAACAGTGCGGGTACAGTTTGTCCGGGGAAGAATCTCAACCAAGGCAAACATCAGCGTGATAAAAAAAATTCGATTTTCGAAAAAAAAGCATATTGAGAAATAGTTCTTACGAAAATCTGAAGAGGGAGGGTTAAATCCGATACAATACGAGTTTTATGCAAAAAGGTTATTGGTTCGTAAGAGCCCAAAACTTAATGCCCAAGAAATACCATTATCTGTGTGCAAATTTGATGGCATCATTGAAGTTGAAAATATAGAAAAATGTAGGTAACAGAAGACTTCTTCAATTAGTACAGTTACCAATCACAACACCCTGTTATAATTGTATTTAGCATGGATTGGTAACTTTTCATTCTCCCTTACGACGTCTCTCTACAGGACATTGAGAAAAAACAGATTCAGGCAACCTATCAGGAAACCGAGGAGGGCACCAAAGAGATTGATATACTTGAA
>JAQYVF010000116.1 GCA_030145625.1 Desulfocapsa sp.
ATTATTTCTTATCCCGCACTATTTTTGTGTATTGTTAATGAATAATGCGGAATGACCCAGTTTCATAAATTATCTGACAAGAGATTATTTAAGGAATGGTGATATTTGGTATTGAGTGGAAAACTGCGTTCAAATGTGAATTTCTTAAAGCAATTGTACCAGTCTCAGACAATTTTTTACAGATAAGGTTGAATGTTTGAGGACCGGCATCCAATGGAAGGGCACGGGTTGTGCCAAAGGGTAAATTATCTATAGCATTAGCAACATTCATTGGTCCCGCAATTAACCAATGATCATTGTCAGACAAAGTACCTTGAGATATAGCGCATACACCTGTGGAATCCGCGGTGCCAATACGTTGGAAATGTCCTGAGGCGTTAACTATAACCAATCCTTTACCTGGAAGTTCCAGGGTAACAGTCCTGTAAAGGGTCCACGTTGTAGTCAGAGTTTCATATTGATCGCCTCCAGCCCATCCAGCTATTGCTGGACTTGAACTTGATGTATTCATTGGAATGACCACAACCTTGTCAGCTGCAATGGCAGAAATAGCAAACAACAGAATAGTTATTACTGTTAAAACAGTTGATCTCGATTTCATAACTCCTCCTTTGATTTTGCTCGAACAATTTCCCTTCTCTATAAATGTAAATCAAATTTAAAGAAGGTTACACTTGACAATATCAGAAATTTAAGCAAATTCTTAAATGTACATTCATCGTAAACATAAAGATGGAATCTAATCTCTTTTTGACGGAGGCGTCAAGAAATCTCTTTTGAATTGCCAAGGGTAAGGTAATCGTTTGGCAGGAAAATCTAAATTATAGCTTCTTCCTGATTTCTACAAATAAACCACCATGCCTGCAATGGCCTCACCAGCTGTGGACTTTGTAATGATCATGTCCCTGGCCTGATTTCAGGACACAATGGGAAAATGCCAGTGAGAGAGGCAGAATTTAACTTAATTGAGATCGATATCACAGCAGCACTGGAAGACTGCCCAACAGGTGCTCTTGATTTTTCGGAGTCAGTTCCATAGTCCCCCTGGAGACAGGTGAGCTATTTAAATAGAAAAATAATTTACTAAAGCTTTAATTGTTTATAAAAAAAAATGGCCGCGATTGTTAACATCGCGGCCATTTTCTTATGTGGCATAAAATAGTCAGAAAAGAGAGGTTTTTATGCTGTGTCAATTTGTGTCAATTTTCTTTTTTCTCTCTATGTCGTAACTACCTGTTTTAATTGGCTGGGGGACAGGGATTCGAACCCCGATAAGCGGAGTCAGAGTCCGCTGTCTTGCCGTTAGACCATCCCCCAAGGGATATCTGGTAAGTAGGTCTATTTAGAAAATTTCATAGCTCCTGTCAAGAAAAAAGAGGTGGTCATGAGATCACAACTCCGGCATAGCCGACTACCTGGTCAGTGTCACCTGTGATTTCACCTGAATCGGTATAGCGGATCACCTCTGTTTTTGTTGCACCCAGTTCCAGAGCGGCAATCAGGGCAACGGTGACCGGCATGATGCCGCACATGGAGATGCGGTGACCGGTAACGGAGCGGTAGAGCGTATCGGGGTCCATGTCGGTCAGCTTCTTGAGAACATAATGATCTTTTTTATTAGCTGCTTCCCGTGGTTCATAGTGGGTCATGTCCGATGAGGCGACAATGAGAACGTCTTTTTTTGCTCGTTTGATGACCTCTGCCAGGGCCAGGCCTATTTCATCCAGCACCGGATAAGAGATATGGGAAATGGCGATGGGAACGATGGAGAGATTTGGCTGTCCCATCTGCAGAAAGGGAATCTGGACTTCCAGTGAATGTTCATAGTGATGAGCAAGCTCGTCTTTTTCGATATAGCTGGTCTCTTGGAGGAGGTCTTCTGTAAAGTCCTGATCCACAGGCACCCTGCCCATAGGCATATCCCAGGTAGCTGTGGAGAGGCTTACCGGCACACCTTGACCAGTGTGGTTCGGCCCCAGAAGGATGACGGTCTCAGGAATCACGATACTGCCCAGAGTCTCGGCGGCAACTCCACCCGAGTACATATATCCGGCATGGGGGGAGACCGCTGCGATGACTTTTTTTCTCTTGGCAGGAACTTCCTTAGACAGTTCCTGGATGGCTATTCTCAGTGAATCAGCAGTTCCTGGGTAGAAGCGACCGGCAACGGCCGGTGGGCGAATCGTACTCTCCATATCAGCTCCGTTTGACGGTCCAGCCTGTGCCCTCGGGACCGTCTTTCAATTCTATGCTTTGTTCGAGAAGCCTGTCCCGTATGGTGTCACTGCGGGCCCAATCTTTGGCCTCCCGTGCCTGGTTACGTTCTTGAATTAGAGTTTGGATTTCTTCTTCTTTGATATCTATATCAGCAAGCATGGCAGCTTTCTTGGCAGCCAGGTACTCATTTGCATTTTCCTGAAGGAGGCCCATGATACCGGCCAATTTTTTTACGGTATCAGTGGTTGTGACCAACAGCTTGTGATCTTCACTGGTCGGGATTTCAGGGAGTTGTCTCAAAATTTTGTTAAGGGTTTTTACTGTTTCAAAAAGAATTCCCTGGGCCTGGGCTGTGTTGAAGTCATTGTCCATGGCCTTTTGAAATCGTTCTTCCATGGAGTCTAATTTCTTTCTGTCCTTAGCACTTGTCACTGAATCTGCACTGTCCGAGCAGGTCGCGGGCAGTTTTTCCACAGCGGCAACGCATTCGTAAAGACGGTTGAGCCCGGCCATGGCATCCTGCATGGTATCCTGAGAGAAATCCAAAGGGTTGCGATATTGGGTGGAAAAAATAAAGAAGCGCAATACTTCGGGGTGGTAGTGTTCCAGGATATCTCTGATGGTCAGAAAGTTGCCCAAAGATTTTGACATCTTCTCATCACGGATGGTGACAAAGCCGTGGTGGATCCACATGTTGACGAATGGCTTATTGTTGGCGCCCTCACTTTGGGCCAGTTCATTTTCATGGTGGGGGAAGATGAGGTCCTGGCCACCACCATGGATGTCAAAGGTGTCGCCCAGGTATTTGCGGCTCATGGCCGAACATTCGATGTGCCATCCCGGACGGCCGGGCCCCCAAGGGCTTTCCCAGCTTGGTTCACCTGGTTTGGAAGCCTTCCACAGGACAAAGTCCATAGGGTTGGTTTTGTTCTCGTTGATTGAGATGCGGGCACCGGCCTGCATGTCTTCGAGGTTGCGGCCGGAAAGTTTGCCATATCCGGGAAAGCTGTTTACCGAATAGTAGACATCACCACCGGCAGGGTAGGCCATGTCTTTATCAATGAGTTCGTTGATCAGATCGATCATTTCCTGGATATGCTCGGTGGCCTTGGGTTCCATATTTGGCCGTTCTATCCCGAGTTTGTCCATATCTATGTAGAATTCATCTATAAAACGGTTTGCCAGTTCTTCGGTGGTGGTTCCCTGTTCTGTCGCCCGTTTGATGATCTTGTCATCGATATCGGTGAAGTTGCGTATATAGGTGACCTTGTAGCCCCGATAGCGAAGATAGCGGACTATCATGTCGAAGGCGAGCGCTGAACGGGCGTGTCCGATGTGACAGTAATCGTAGGAGGTGATTCCGCAGACGTAAAGCTTGACATGACCTGGTTCGATAGGTTGGAGCAGGTCTTTTTTCCGTGTGAGGGTGTTGTATATCTTAACTGGCATAATATGAAATCTGATGGTGCTGAGCTGAAAATCTAGTTCTTTTTATGATAACACACTGAAAATTATAATAAGTTGTAGAACTACTCTTTACCGTTAAGACATTTCACTCCTCAAGAGGATACTGAAAAGAGTCTTCCATGGTGAGTTTCTTATGAATAATTTCCTTGCTTGTTATGATAAAAAAAACTAATTATTTTAATAACTCTTAGAGGTAACGCCTACTGTTTAGGTACTTGCACCCCGCAAGGGGGGAGCGAGTGGAGTTCTTTAGAGTTAGTAAGATATTGTTTATACTTCTTCCTGATTTGTTCATCTTTCATGTAACACTGATCAATCAGCGACTATCATAATCCTTCTATAGGGAAAAGACAAGAATGGCGGAAAAAAATGGGGGTGGTGCCGGGAGAGCAGCTATGTTGCGGCTCTGGATTCATCCACGGGTCTTGACTATGCTCTTTCTTGGATTTTCTGCGGGTATTCCCATCCTTCTTATCTTTTCGACTCTTTCCGTCTGGTTGCGTGAAGCAGGAGTGAGTCGCTCTGCCGTCACTTTTTTTAGTTGGGCGGCCCTTGGCTATTCTTTCAAGTTCATTTGGGCGCCTCTGGTGGATAAACTTCCTTTACCTTTGCTAACCAGGATGCTTGGTCGTCGAAGGTCCTGGATGCTTCTCTCTCAGTTAGCCGTGATAATAGCTATTTGCTGGATGGGGATGACTGATCCCACACGGGGGGAGTCGAGTCTGGTGTTTATGGCCCTGGCCGCTGTCTTTCTCGGATTTTCTTCGGCCACCCAGGATATTGTTATTGATGCGTATCGTATTGAGTGTGTGGATGAATCTCTCCAGGCCATGCTCGCTTCTACCTATGTGGCCGGGTACCGTATTGGTATGCTGGTGGCAGGGGCCGGATCTCTTTTCATAGCCTCCTGGTTTGGGACCTCGCGTGAACTGTATGATGTAGGGGCCTGGCGACAGACATATCTGCTTATGGCTGTGGTGATGCTGGTGGGGGTAGTCACCACCTGTCTGATTGCAGAACCGGAGGAAACTAGAACAAGTTCGTATCGATACAGTACCCCACAGTATGTTCGTTTCTTTGTCCTCTTTCTTCTGGCCGGGGCCTTTTTTGCCTCCTGTTTTTTTCTGACGGCTCCTTTGGCCGTATGGTGTAAGAAGGTGGCTGCAAGCAGTTTCGGCTCCCATGGTCATCTTTTGGGTTTTCTGGTTGAAACCGTACGTCTCTTTCTTGCCTTGATAGCAGCGGCAGCAGCGGCTTGGTTTGCAGTGGGAGCCGGACTTGCAGATAGAGATATGGTGCGTGAAAGCTATGTGGAACCGGTGCTGGACTTCTTTGTCCGCTATGGGGGGAAGACAGCTGTTTTGCTCCTGTTGCTGGTGGGTTTTTATCGGATATCAGACATTGTCCTCGGTGTGGTTTCCAATGTTTTTTACCTGGACATGGGGTTTAGTAAAAATGTGATTGCCAGTGTGACTAAGACTTTTGGTCTGCTTATGACCCTGGCAGGCGGCTTTTTGGGCGGTATGCTCACCCTCCGTTTCGGTGTCTATCGCATTCTTTTTTTGGGCGGGATTCTGGCTGCCGCCACTAATCTTCTTTTCATGCTCCTGGCAAGAAGTGGTGATGATGTGGCTCTGCTCACCGTAGTGATTGGTGCAGACAACCTCTGTGCCGGATTGGCATCCACTGCCTTTGTCGCCTTTCTTTCCAGCCTCACCAATATCTCTTTTACCGCTGTTCAGTACGCACTTTTCAGCTCGCTGATGACCCTTTTTCCCAAGCTCATCGGTGGCTATTCCGGAACTGCAGTCTCCACTTTTGGCTATGAGACTTTCTTTCTCATGACTGCACTCATGGGATTGCCGGTTCTGGTTGTGATCTGGTTTGCCGAGAGGCTGGCCAGCAATACACTGGCAAAAAAATGACAGCAATGCGAATAGCTGGTGTTCACGTTCTCGTAAATTGATTTACTTTCGCACACCGCACACCGCACACCGCACACCGCATATTTTAAATCTCAAATCCTGCTTTTTCCAAAAAGCTGATCAGCTTACGGTGGCCTGCCGGGAAGGCATATTCTTGCAGGGCCTCGAAGGGGACCCAGCGAAAATCCTGGGCTGCATGGAGTACTGGGTCACTATCCGATTGGGTCAGTTGGACGAAAAAACAGTGGAGAGTTACTCGATAGCGGGTGTAATGATGGATGGTGGTGGTGATTTTCGATTCAATCCGAACCTCAAATTCAGTTTCTTCGAGAAATTCCCGGACAACGGTCTGTTCCGGAGTCTCCTCTTTTTCCATTCGCCCTCCGGGAAATTCCCAGAGAGATCCCCACACATCGTCCGCCAATCGTTGTTGAATATAGAGCAGGCCCTGATGGATGAGGATGCCTGTGGCCATATCAATTGGGATAATCTTTTTGCTCTTTTTGGGGACTGGACGTTCTGCAATGATGTCATATTTAAGGGACAGGCAGTGGAGAGTTAAGGGACAGGCAGAACAATCCGGATTTTTGGGACGACAGACCAGGGCACCCAGTTCCATGAGGGCCTGATTGAAGTTCCTGGCCTGACCTGCAGGAAGAAGTTCTTCTGCCTTGCTCCAGAAGATTTTTTTTGCCGCAGGGCTGCCTGGGACAAGGTCGATATTGAGGAGTCGGGCCAGGATACGTTCGATGTTGGCATCAACTACCGGAACATCGCGATTATATGCAATGGATGCAATGGCTCCTGCCGTATACGGGCCGATACCGGGCAGACTGAGTAGGAGTTTCCGGTCGCCAGGGATCGTTCCCTGATGTTCAGAGGCAAGAATTTGTGCTGTTTTGAGGATGTTTCTCGCCCTGCTGTAATAGCCCAAGCCCTCCCAATATTTGAGTACTCGGTGTTCCGAGGCTGCCGCCAAGGTCTTCAGGTCGGGAAACTCTTCCATCCATCGCCGGAAAAATATGGTGACCCGATCCATCTGGGTCTGTTGGAGCATGATCTCAGAGATCCAGACCTGGTAGGGATGATACTCATGCCTCCAGGGCAGGTCTCGTTGATTTTCTGCAAACCAGAAGAGTAATGCCTCCTGGGGGCTGGCTGGTTGTGACATGGTCTTGTATGCTCCGGGGACTCTCTGAAAAGTATGTTCTGCTGCGGGAGGGTATTGGGCAATAGCACATTATGCTTGCGTTCGCAGTGTCAATTTTTTACTGTACCATCCAGCCAGGAAAGTTCAAGTGATCGTAGATTCTGAAGCATGGCTTAACGAGTAATGCAGCTGCTTGTAGTCAAGTGATCTTGGGATGCATATAGTTCCTGTTGTGAGGGGAACATTTTGAGCAGAAGGTTCAGGGTGTCGAACAGTCAAGCTGAGGCTTCCGGGCGAAATGATACTATGCATGCACGTTGGGCAGGTACTAACTGATTTACAACTGTTGGAGGAGTTATCATGAAAAGTCTAGTAGTTTATTCATCGAAAAGCGGCAACACCAGGAAACTGGCCGAGGCACTCTACAATCATCTCAGTGGAGAAAAAGAGCTCTGTGCAATGGCTGATGCTCCTGATCCGGAGGGCTATAATTTTGTGGCGTTGGGATTCTGGCTGCAGGGTGGACAACCGGATCCTGATTCTCAGGCCTATCTGGCCAAGCTGGAAGAGGGGCAGGATCTCTATCTCTTTGCCACCCATGGTGCAGCCGCGGGTTCTCCCCATGTCCGGAATGCTATGAACAGTGCCAAGGCAATTGCCGGCAAGGCCCATATTGTCGCGACGTTTTCCTGTCCAGGGCAGGTTTCGGAAAAGGTATTGGAGATGGCAGCCAAAAAAGATCCCCAGCCACCCTGGCTGGCCGATGCCCCTGCAGCAGCAGGACATCCGGATGAGACGGATGTGGAAAATGTGGTGCGGATGCTGGTGGAACTGGATCTTCCCTAGCATCAATTCGGGAGAAAGATTGAATTTTTCTTACATAGGAAGGGGACAGAATTTTTTTCGTGGCTTTTTGCGTAAATCATTCTGTCTCCCGGCGGCGAAAAAATAATTAATCGTCATCGTGATCAAAGGAGAAGAGCGGTTTGCCCCCCTTGTCTCTGATCCAGTTCAGGCCGGTATGGACTGAATGGCGACGAATAAAGGCCTCTTTTGCCCTTCGTTTGCCGGGAAAGTCCAGGAGGCCGATGCCTAGGATGATGGTGAGGATGCCCTGACCGGGAAGAAAGAGCATGAGGATGCCTGCCAGGAGCAGGATTATTCCGAAAAAATTACGTAAGGAACAAAGGAGGATGAACATCAAAGGGTGTTGATCCTCCTTTTGTTTGTGGTCACGCAGATGATGGAAAAAGTTACTCGGCAGTCTGCAGATAATCCAGGGAATAATAAGCAGGCTGAGAAAAAAGGTGAGGGTGGAAATCAGACCAAGCCACTTGAGTATTGGCCTGTATTCGGTCAGTAATTCGTTCATTTTTGTGCCAGGAGCCAGAGGCGCCAGATATCACTTTTTCTTCTTTCCAGAAGTTTTAGATGATTCATGGGAAGGGCTGCCAGCAGCTCTTCTTCCATGGAAGGTATGAAGCCGGAAATAATGTAAAACTTTGCTTTCCAGAAATCTGGATTCTGGAAAAGGTCGATCAGCAGTCCTTTGTAGAGATTGGCTACCACCAGGTCAACCCCTGTATCAGGCAAACCGTGGCGAATATCTGTCTCCTTTATCCGGACTTGTTCCTGACAGTTGTTGAGTCCAATATTTTTTGTGGCCACGGAGCAGGCAAAGGGGTTGTTGTCATAGGCCCGTACCTCTTTCACACCAAGTTTGACGGCTCCGATGGAAAGCAGACCTGTCCCGGTGCCCAGATCCACCATGCTCTCGATATTTTCGGGATGAGAAGTGAGCAGGTCGGTGATTACCTGCAGGCAGAGTCTGGTGCTGGGGTGAAATCCGGAGCCGAAGATGACACTTGGGTCCAGGTGAATAGGAATATTCTCCTCTGTATTTACAAGTTGCTCTTCTTCCCAGAGCGGGGCCACGATAAGGGGCGGTACTGAAAATGTGGTGATGTCCAGGCCTGTCTCCCAGTCCTGATATGCAAGTTTGGCCTGGTACAGGATCTTTGCCTCAGTCTGTGCACAGATAGTATCCACAAGATCCTGTTTTTCTTTGTGGAAAAAGAGGATTGTCGTGTCGTCTTCAATCCAGGTGCCGATCAGATCGGGATCGTCTATTTTTCCAAGATTGATACGATCGAAGTTGTAGACATGCAGCTGATCATAACGGGTGTAAGGGGGCTTAAGCATGGGTAATAAATTAATATCTTCTGGTTGATATTTGTGTCTTGTCTCTATTACACTCTTGCCAATGGCCGCCGCTATTCCTGTGCTACAGGAGGAATTGCTTTCAGAGTAAGAAGGACCCTGTTGCCAGGACCTGTCTCAACGATTTCTTTTTTTTCATGAAGAACTATTCGTTGTGAGGGGATGGCAAGTGCTTGGGTGAAGAAGCCATGAACCAGGGACCGAGAGAAGAAGTTATAAATAAGTAAGCCACGCTCTCTGGCTAAGCCGAGCAGCTCTTCGTTACTGACATTGACCGGGTTGGGGAGAGATGGGCTGAATCCGGCAAGATCTTCTTGCGTAATATCTTCTTCCTGGAGAGATTTGTTTGGTGACAGTGGCAAAAAAACTTGCTGCCTCTCCCGATATTCTGCTTTCCTCTTTATATTCTCTTGGTCCACCCTATGTTGTTCTTTTTCTTCCAGGCTCTTTAGCAGCATTTTGTGATCATTTTCCTTGTCAGCCATGCCGGTAATGGCAAGGCCAAGTTGAGGATGTTTGGCAAGGAGTTTTACGTAGCGTCTGAGAGTTTCCTGATTGGAGGGGTCGATCTTGGTGCTCCCCGGTTGAAAGGATACTGTGTTGTTATCCTGCAGATCAGCAAATTCAGGGTCAAGAAGGAGGGGATCATAGCCGGCTTTTATAACAGTGGTTTGAAAGCTGTTCATACTCTCTTGGAAAAGGGATCGGTTCCTATTTTTTATGTGAACAGTCATAGGGAAAGTGCCATCTGCATTTTTGAGTAATGCTAATGTGAGGGCCGTATCTGACTCTACTGTGGTGGGAGTAAGATCGTTGATGACCATCGTTGCCTTGCTGCTGAAAAGAGATGGTTCTCTGCTCATGTTTACGTGCAGCGTGAGAGTTGCAGAATCTGGGTTGATCGACAGGGGTGTAAGCTGTTCATGAAAGGAAGCAACAGGGAAGTCAGTGAGTTGCAGCTTTGCTCTTCCCTCTGTATTTTCTTTAGGGAAAAGCGTTACAGCACCGGAAAGGCTGAAGGGGGCATTGTTCAGTGTTGCAGTGAGGCTAAAGGGAGAGAGCAGGCCAGGTTCGGAGGGGCTGATATTTCTTAAACGGCCTTCGATCTTTTTTGTTGTTATGGACCAGGGAGGAGAGAGGCGTTGGTCCAGGTAGTGCAGCGTGCCGTTTTGAAACCTGATCTCTTTTAGAGTAACCGAGAAAAGTTCTTCCTGATCCACACTGTCTTTCTGCTCATTTTTTTTGCGCAGCAGTGCTTTGAACCCTTTTTCCATCTCTTGAAAGGGGTCAACGTCATCCTGCTTGCGTAGCCACTGAAGCTGAGGGCTGTCGACTAAGAGCGTTTCAGCTGTGAGGCGAAAGGGGGAGAGTTGACAGTCAACTTGGCTCAATTCCGCCCGGTCCCAGCTCAGGAGAGGGGACTTTGGGGAGTTTTGCAAGACAGTATCTGTCAGTCTCAGGCTACCTTGGAATGAAGGTTCCGGGTAGCGATACAGACCTTTGCCATGAAGTATGGCTTTGCTGTACCGTAGTAGTGGCTGTCTGGAAGAGAAAGGTGTGAGAAAAGAGTTGTCTATGGAGGAAAAAGCCAGGTTTGCCTGAACCTGCAAGGGAGCAAAGGCTATGCTGCCCTTGGCTTTGATAAGACCGTCTTTGGGAAGGTGAGCGGAAAGGGCAAAGTTCTCTTTGGGAGAAGGGGCATCCTTGCTGGGGAACGTATCTAGATTGTTGGCCTGAAAATGAATATCAGAGAGTTGCAAGTCGGGTGTGGATCCTTTTGGGGCCAATATGTTCAGGGTGCCGGAAAAGTCGATGCCCTTGAGTTGTACTCTTGAGGGTTCTTCCGTGGAAAAACGGTTGAACAGCGAGGGAAGAGACCCATCGCTGTTCAGGCTCAGTGTTGCGTCTTTGAGGAAGATATTGCCCAACTGTAAGCCTTTTTCCGTTCGTTCCAGATCGGTAAAGCGGACGGACTTTGCCTCCAGCCAGGTCTTTTTGTCCTGAAGGAGTTCCAGGTTGTAAGTCTGTAGGGTTCCGTTTGTCAGGGTGTAGTCTGGCGATTCCTTTTGCCACGGGAAAAGAGCAAGGTCACCTGTAACGGTGGCGCTTCCTTTGATCTTCTCCGTAGCCCCAGGGCTAAGAATATCAAAGAGTCTTTTTGCAGGGAATTCATTGAGCAGCAGTTTACCGTGGAGTTTTCCAGATCCTGCAATTGTGCCCTGCCAGGAGAAAGAGCCCTTTTCTTTGTCCTGTTCACCACTGAGACGAAAGTTGCCGCCGGTGTTACCTTGCTTTTGGCCGTTCCATTCCGCTGTTTTGAAGTTCTTGATAGAGAGTTGCAGCGATTTCCAGGTTTTTTCTGTGGAACCTGTCTTCTGCTCATCAAGGAGAGTGAGACTTCCCTGGTCGATCAGGGCCAAGTCCATGGCAAGATGATATTGCGGACTGGTCTTGGAGGATGGATGTGGGAGAAGTTCTTGAATGCTTGCTGCCATGTGGTTTTTATGGCCGGTGATCTGCGCTTCTTTTGCCACGATGGATCTGATGTGCAGGCGCTTGCTAAGGGGTTCCAGGCTGCCTTCCAATTTCAGGGCAGGAGTCTTTATTCTTAGTTTGTCATTTTTGCTCTGCAGCTCAAGATCGCTTGCTGTCATCGTGATATCGATACTGAGACGGCTCCCCTGTTTTTGTTTAGGAGAAAAGAATATCTGCAGACTGGTGTCAGCGCGTCCTCGTGAAAGTGTCAGGGGAAAGGAAGAGGGGAAGTAGGAAAAGTAAGGGACAAGGTCAAGGGCTTGGATGGTGCAGGAGAGCGTGGTCACAAATCCCTGCTCTTTGGTGGCCTGCACAGCTTCACCACTGAGTTGAATGGGGCTGCCGTTTATAATCGCTGAAAAATG
>JAQYVF010000051.1 GCA_030145625.1 Desulfocapsa sp.
CGCTGTTCGTCTTTTTCATCGTCCATACCCTCAAGTATTTTTCCGTTGGCATTGATCACCGTCACATTTTCCGGGGAAAGGCCGGTGACAGAGCCGGAAATGAGATGAATAATGCCCTGAACCTGTTCCTTGTCAAGGGAACGGCCTGGGGCCAGAGTAACGATTACCGAGGCAGTGGCAAGCTTCTGCTGATTTTTAAAGAGTCGTTTCTCAGGAAGGGCAAGGTGAACCCTGGTTGACTCAACAGGACCAAGGGAGGTAACAGTTCTGGCCAGTTCACCTTGTAGTGCCCTGGTGTAATTAACTTTTTGAACAAAGTCGGTGAGGGCGAAAGACTGTTTGTCGAATACTTCAAATCCAACACCTCCACCGGAAGGAAGGTCAATTGAGGCCAGATCGAGTCTGCTTTCGTAAATTTTATCAGCAGGTACCCAGATGTTTTTGCCATTGTTTTTTAGCTGATAGTCGATGCGCTGCCCTTTGAGCCAGGTAGTCACGGAGGAGGCGTCTTTCGGCGTAAGATTTGCGTAGAGCAATTGATAATCTGCAGTTCGTGCCTGGATTATGATCACTGCAAAAAGAGCAATTGAGATGACAGCCACTGCAGCAAGGGCAATTTTTCTGGAGAGAGGCCATTCTTTTAACAGGGTGAGCAGGTCCTTCCTTTCCGGAACAGGTGTCTCTTCCTCTGTATTCTGTTCTTGGATGAGGTCGTCTTCAGCCATGAAAAAATCCCTTTTTATATGTTATTTGATGAAAGTAGGCCGCACTATTTTTTCTATGGTACCTACAGGGTGAATTACTTATATTTGCAGCCGCATAATATCATCGTAGGCCTGTAAGGCTTTGTTGCGAAACTGCACTAGCATTTTAAGCGAAATGTCGGCCTCTTCAACGGCTATCATTACCTCGTGCAGGTTCTTGGCCTCTCCGCTGTTCAGTTTGTCGATGGCAGTATTACTTTGCTGTTCAGCTTTTGTTGCCTGATCTATGGTGGACTTGATCATTTTTGAGAAATCCGACTCAGCTTTAGCCACCGGATGCGAATCAGGTTGTGTTAAGGGGATTGGGGTAGAACCAATCGGCATATTTATTGGATTCATTTGCTATTATCTCCCGATTTCAAGCGCTTTGAGAGCCATGCGCTTTGCTGATTTAATAACCGTGGTATTGGCCTCGTAAGAACGTGTGGCAGACATCATATCTACCATTTCCTTGAGAACACTGATGTTTGGCATTTCGACATAACCGTCTTCCCGGGCATCAGGGTGTGAGGGATCGTATACCTTTTTGGGTTCTTCATTGTCTTCTAATATTTGTGTTACTTCTACCCCTTTGATTGAAGCATCCAACTCTTCTTTGAAGGAGACTGGGCGTGTTTGAAAATACACGGATTTTTTCTTGTAGGGCCCGCCTTCAGGAGTGGAAGTCGTCTCCACATTTGCAAGATTTGAACTAATGGTGTTGAGCCTGATCCGTTGGGCTTTAAGGGCTGAGGCGCTGATGTCGAATGTGGTAAAGATATCCATAATGTTTCTCTCCCTTAATTATTTGCCTTCTGAAATCGCATAATTGAGCATAGTGAGCTTTTTCTTCAATAGCTGGGCTGCTGTTTCGTAGAGGAGTTCATTTTCAGATAAGGCAATCATTTCCTGATCAACACTTACTCCGTTTTCATCACCAATACCGGTTTTGTCCTCTATCCGATGTACAGTACCGGTGACGGAATCGAGGTCTTGTGGTCCAAGGGAGATATGCTTTTGATGGGTGGTGACCAATGAACCACTGTTTTTAGTTATGGCCTGTTGCAGCTCCTCTTCAAATTCAAATTTTGCCCTGGCATATCCTGGTGTTTCTGCATTTGCAATATTCGTAGCTATGACACTCTGATTTGCAGAACGTAAATCCATTACCTTCTGCAGGAGTTGCATGTTGGAATCAAAAGGGGCTAGTGGTTTCATGATCTCTCCTTGTTTTCCATATGTGTCAGATTATTGGGTGACCTTGGCAAACTCCAGCTCTTTCTGTGCCATTTTTATCCAAAGGGGACTGCTACCTGTTTCGACAAGTTCTTCGTATATTTTTAGCGATGCTTCATTGTCCCCGCGGTCTTTGGAAAGCTCTGCAAGTCGGTAAAGGGACTGGTCGTGATGAATTGAGCTGACAGGGATAGTTGCATAAAGTTTTTCGGCCTTATTATAAGCACCCTGTTGGTAAAGACTTTCGGCGAGGAGAAAATCACTTCGTGATCGTTGGCTGCCGGTGACCTCTATAGGTTGCTCAAGAGTCTCAATGACTTTTGCGTAGTTGTCTTCGTGAAAGTAAAGTGAGGCAGCGACGAGTGAAAAATCAACACTGTCGGGGATGGGCTGAGGGAGAAGGGTAATGGCACCTTGGTAATCTTCCTCAATCATAAGACTCTTTATACGCAGAAGTAAAATGTCATTTTTGTGAGTACCATTAGGATAGTGGTAACTGTATTGGTCGGAATAGTCCTCGACTATTTTGTAATCTCCATGATCATAAGCGGCAGAGATAAGAGGTAGGTAATACTTCTCTTTCTGGTCTTCAGAAGAAATGTTTATAAGGTAGAGATAGAGCTTTGATGCCTCATTGTAAATGCCAAGTGCCTGGTAGGATTGAGCCATTTCTGCCAATAGACCGATATCTACCCAGTTTTTGAGAAACAGTTTCCGGTTCTGCTTGGCAATAACCAGTGCTTCCATATACATTCCCTTCTTAACATACTCTTTGATCACTTGAGGGAGGAGTTCGATGAGCAGGGCTTGACCTGTTTCGTAGAGTTCACCTTTCCTGAAATTTCTTAGAAAATCCATGAGTAGGTCGATACTCTTGATTTTATCATCATGCAGACTAAAGACCAGGGCTTCCTTGAAGCTCGCTTCCTCCCTTGTTGCTCGGGTGACGGATTTTTCTGCAAGAGCTTTATAGTAGAGCAGGGCCTGAGGGGCCCAGTTTTTGAGATTAAGGTATTTGATATCTGTTTTTTTGAGAGCTCCTCTGAAGCCTGCTTCAGTACCTGGATAAGTGTTTTCAATGCGAGCAAAGTAATCTGCCATCTCCAGTTCAGGTTTGAAATGGAGTTCTGCCATGTGTCTTCGGTAATTGATAATTCCAAGGAGCTGCTTGTCTTTGATGTGATTGGCTAACGTGTTGTAATAAAGGGCTGCATCAGGGAATTGTTTTTGTTGGTACAGGGTGTCGCAGTAACCGTTTAACGAGAAAGTTTTATCAAGAAGGATTTCATGTTTGTTAAGCAGCTGGTATCCCACATAAGCTTTAATTAAGTCTCCGGTTGCATACCAGTAATCGGCCTGTCTGAGTTCTCTGATAAGAATTGTTTGGCCAGGGTAGGGGATGTCGTCTCGGTCAAGAAGTTTTTGCATACGCTCTAACTGACCGGTTGCCAAGGCGGTTTCAATCTGGGTAATAAGAAAATAAGGAGTCAAGGGATTGGCAGGACTCATGAAAGATTCGAGATTTCGTAACTCATAGTCTGCAATGTAGGGATCTTGAAATTTAGCCCTTAACAGGGCGAGAAGGTATTTGGCAAAAACACTAATTTCCTCTTCTGAATATTCTTCGGCAAGGAGATAAAATTGTTTGTAGGCGTCGGAAAATTTGCCTTCCCTCAGCAGGGTGTCACCATAGGTGAGAGCAAGCTTTTTTTTCACCTCTGGGTCTTTTTCACGTGCAATACTTCTGAGGAGGAGAGCCTGAGCATCAACCCAAAGGTTCTGTTCAGCAAGTTTATAGATTTCCTGGCTGAGAAGTTTTTTGTTTTTCTCTTTATCCGGAGGAAGAAGGGCTATGGCAGGAAAGGGAAGTACAGTGATCTGAATAGGCAGGGAAATTGTAACCTTGGATTCGTAAATCCGGAAGAAACTTTTCCAGTCTGCCGCATAAGGTGAAGCGATCAAGGGATTTGAGTAATCTTTTGTTGTCCTTTTTAATAAGGTCAAGCCCTCAAGTTTTGCTGAAAAATCTGGTAATGCGGTGCTATAAGGGTTTCCCAGTAGAATGTTGACAGTCATCTTCTGTTCTTTTTCATTGGGGACTACGTTAAATTGTTGTGGAGGATAGCGGAAAAAAAATGAAAGGATGGTTTTATTGTTCTTATCGAGTGACAAAATTTTGACTATCTTGTCGTCAGGTTCAAAAAATTCAAATTTTGGCTTCAGGCTTGTGTTTTCAAGAATAAGATCTACTCTTTTTTCCCTGATATTGGTACGATAGCCTGGTGTCTTGGTGAAGGAAAAATAGAGTTCTACAGTGTCTTTTTCATTCACTTTGTTTATTCGCGTAAGAATGCTTTCAGCCAGAGACTGACTGGGAGTCAGGCATAGAGAGACAAAGAAAATTGAAAGCAGTATTTTTATTGTATTATTCATAGACATTGTTTATTTATCTCTGCAAAAAATGATCCAACTTGTGAGGGAATATGTCCTGTGTCTCTTTTGTCGATAAAAAGGAACTTTTTTTTGGGATTTTTTTTGGAAAGTTGTTTGATTTTTGTTCTTGATTGTTGATATGATTTTGTAAATGAATTCGGATGGCAATCTTTGATATTCAGGAAAGATGCTGTGCGTTTTTTTTAACATAAAGCGTTACGGGAGGTAACGAATGGGAAAGAATGTATTGTTGGTTGATGATTCCAGCACAATGAGAAAAATTGTTGGCAGGTCACTTCGTCAAGCCGGTATTGAATTTGATAATATCTTTGAAGCGGCTGATGGGATAGAAGCTTTAGAAGTACTTGAAAAAGAGCATGTTGATATCGTTCTCAGTGATATTAATATGCCTAATATGGATGGTATCAGCTTTCTCCGTGAAAAGGCAACTCGGGATAATATCAAGGGGATTCCAGTGCTTATGATATCGACTGAAACCGGTGATGATATCATTGGGGAAGCTAAATCTCTCGGGGCTGTAGGGGCAATTAAAAAACCATTTACTCCAGATAAAGTAAATGAGGTGCTTGGACCGCTTCTGTAAGCGGTTGGAAAAACCGGATTGTTGATCAAGAACAGATAGGAGGACTCGGAGTCTCTAATTAGCCAGTGCCTGATCATAAATGACTTTTTTTCTAACTTTTCGTTGCTCTCAAGTTTAAAGTTGAAATATCAGATAGATACATGTGGCTAAATTCATTGGGCGTTTCGATTTAGAAAAAACTGTCTTATTAATTAACAGACACCAGCAGGGAGACTTTGAGGTCTTCTCGGACTATTCTTGCTTGCATCTCGCAGGAAAATTTGTCGAGAGGTATGTTGTTGTCAATGTGATAGTACAATTTTTTTTCATTTGTTGGTTGTCGGTAAGTTAACCAAATCCAATGAATGGGGAAAAGATTTTTAAGAGAGCTTGTAATTACAAGAAGAGAGGGTTGCGTGGATATCGAAGAGAAGATGATTGAAACGACCAAGGAAATTTTTTCTTCCATGGTTATGATGGAAATAGACGTTAAAAGGGCGATAGAAGAATGTGGTCCTCTGAGCGATACTATTACCGGTATGGTAGGACTTGCCGGTACTCACAAAGGAGTTTTGGCCATACATGTTCCTTATGCTGTTGCCATGGCCATTACCGGCAGTTTTCTTGGGATGGACGTGGAAGAAATGAATGCAGATGTCCATGATGCCATAGGTGAACTTGCCAACATGCTGGGTGGGAATGTGAAAACGATTCTTTCGGAAAAAGGAAGAGATATAGAATTGTCATTACCGTCCACCATTTCCGGAAGTGAATATAGTTTCCAGTTGGACAAAGAGGTCGACAAAGTAATCATAGAATTTGATACTGGTCAGGGCTGTTTTATGGTGCAAATGGAACTTGAAAAATAATGTTATCGTATCTGTTTTGGTAGAGTTACAGAGAGTACCCAGTGTCAGTTCACCTATGAGATAGTTTTGTTCTAACTTACATATACTTATTGTCACTAAATACAGGGAAATATGAGAAATTGTACAGTGGTGTTTTGTTATTTAATTACCACTGAAATTCAGCGTTGACCTCTTTTGTAACCTAAAAAAACAGCTGTAACGTTTTCAGAAAAAACAGGCAGTGTCATACAAATGAGTAAAAAAGACATGGATGTTGGGCAGGCTATTATAGATGGTACTCAAGAGGTTTTCAGTACCATGTTGATGGTCGAATTGGAAGCGGATGGTCCCATCGAAGGGCAAGGGGGCGAGGTCGCTTCTAATATTACAAGTATGATTGGGCTCGGTAAAGATATCAGAGGGATGTTGGCTGTTCATTGTCCAGGTGCTGTGGCAAAGGATATTACCGGGACATTTCTTGGTATGGAAGTAGAAGAACTTGACGAGGATGTAAAAGATGCTGTCGGAGAAATTGCTAATATGGTCGCTGGCAATCTGAAGGTGTTTTTTCAGGAGTACGGTAAAGAGATTGAACTTGCCATACCAACCTCGGTTGTTGGTAATTCTTTTCGAACCAGTGGGATGTTTGGTGCACAACGAGTTGCTGTTCCTTTTTCCATGAATGGAAGAACCTTTCTTGTTGAGTTGAAGTACATGGAAGCTACCTAGTTCCTGTACTATTATTTTACAGCTTTCGATGACCTTGCTGGTTTTTTTCCTGATGTTTTCTTTTCTGTCGATGTTAAGAAATTTCTGTTTTCTGTCGATACTGAATTTATTGGAATATTTTCTTTTTTGATTCTTCTGCATGTAACGAGCTCATATGTCAGACAATAAAGCCCAAAAAAAATTAGATAAAATCCTTGAAGTTGTACAATCTCGCATTGGAGAGGAAGTAGGAGGGCTCATTGGCGCAACCCTTGCGCTTTCCAATTTTTCCACCCAGCTTGTCAGTAAAAAAGATTTTTTTGATGAAATTACAGGTAAGCTAGTTTTTGCAGAAATTGAAGTGGCGGGTGAGGTTGAAGGAAAAGGAGGGTTGCTGATCCCGGTCAAGGATGCCATTCGGTTGGGTGGTACTCTCATTATGCTTCCCGATAATGAGTTAAATGAGATTGTTGCTACGCAAGAGTACAGTGAAGAATTAGCAGACTCGTATGGTGAAATTGCAAATCTTGTCGCGGGGTCCTACTCCTCTACATTTGAAGAGATGTATCCCAAGTCCTGTCGATTCATCCGTAAGAACTTAGAAGTTATTACATCTGTAAAAGTTGTTGTTGAATCTGATGAGCCTGTTCCTGATCAGAATTATTATCAGGTTACAGCGACGATGTCGCTGAATGATAAGGCCATGGGTGATTTGATTATGCTTATGCCGGCAGCGTCTTTTGGGGTAGATGAGGAACTACCAGTTGTTGCAGAAGATCTCAATGAGCAAGTCGCACCTTCAGCTGAAACGGCTGCTCAGGAACCAGTTTTGAGTTCAGATGGAAAAACAGAGTCTACAGATCCTTCTGTAACCAGCAACGAAAATGAACCTTCTGAACAGGTCTCAGCACCTGTAACACCTCCGTCAGTCGGCATGTCAGCCGATAAAGCAAAAAAGAAATTAGATGCTGTTCTTGGGGAAGTTCAGCCCCGTATCGGAGAGGAGGTCGGTGGACTCATAGGGGTATCTCTTACGTTTACAGATCTTTCCACTCGTCTTGTCAGTAAAGAAGATTTCTTTGATGAGCCATCCGGTAAACTTATTGGTGCAGAAATAGACGTTACCGGAGAATTAGAAGGAAAAGGGAGTTTGCTGGTGTCGGTCAAGGATGCCATCCGATTAGGTGGAACACTCCTTATGATTCCTGATAATGAGTTGAATGAAATTGTTGCCACAGAAGAATATAATGAAGAGCTAGCTGATTCGTATGGAGAAATTGCAAATATAATTACTGGCACTTACACCAAGACATTTGAAGAGATGTACCCCATAGCCTGTCGCCTTATTCGGAAAGAGCTGGGGCTTATTGTGCCGGTAAAAGTTGATGTTGAATCTGATGAACCCATTCCTAATCAGAATTATTATCAGGTGTCAACAGCCATGACCATGAATGATAAAGACATGGGCCAATTGATCATGCTTCTTCCGGCAGCAACATTTGGTGTTGATGAAGAAGAAGCTGCTTCTGAGGATGCGCAGAGTCCTGCAGAATCAGAAGAACTTTCTAATGCAACGACAACCAGTGAAGCCGTTGCAAGTTCTAGCCAGTCATCGGAATTTACAACGCCTTCACAAGCGGCCGAGGCGGTTCAATCAGAAAAATCTTTTGATATTGATAAACAGAAAAAGCGTGTTGATGATTGTCTGAAAGAATCTCGAGAACGTATGGCAACCGAAGTCGGCGCTATGCTTGGTGCTGAAGTGAAGTTTTCAGAGCATGATCTTCGCCTTGTCAGTAAAGAAGATTATTTCTTTGATGAGGCTTCTGGAAAGCAGATCCTCGCCAACATGGATGTGGTTGGAGATATCGAAGGTAAAAGTTATCTTTTTGTAGGATTGAAAGATGCCATATACATAGGTGGAACTCTTGTTATGCTTCCTCCTTCCGAGCTGGATAGTGTGGTCAATGATGAAGATTTCAGTGAAGATACCGAAGATGCCTACGGAGAAATCGCCAATATTATATCTGGTATCTACACAGCAGTTTTTGAGGAAAAGTATCCTCAAAAATGTCGCTTTGTAAAAAGTAGTCTTGAGAAGGTAATTCCTCTCAAGGTGGATACAGATTCTGCGGAACCGATGCCGGATCAACTTTATTATATGGACAGCAGTAAGTTAACCATCGGAACCCGTGAGATGGGTAAAGTTCAGATGCTTTTCCCTGCAACTCTTCTTCAGCTTGAACAATTAGGGCAGGAGGATGCCCATGTTGATGAACAGAGTGATGAGTCAGGAAGGATCGGTGCAGCTCATACTGGACTGACCGTTGGGCCTGGGAATGGAACTGGTGGTGCATTGGCACGGGAAAGGAACAATGGCGCAAGTAATCCGGAATTCCTCATCGTCAGTAATAATAAACAGGAGTGTGTGAAATTAACCGCTGTATTGGATGAAAGAAATCTGTCGTATATAATTCTTAATTATAAAGAAAGTGTCAGTGATTATCTACCAGGAGAAGTCAGGGCGATTTTCCTTTTGATGACGGATGTTAATGAGAAGGGCTTAGGTGTGGCCATTAAAATTTCTGGTGTCAGTTTGCTGCCACTGATAGCAGCTGGTCCGGAATGGACACGAACAAAGGTTATTAAAGCGGTTAAATATGGTGTGGACGATATCCTTCTTACTCCAGCAACACATGTCGACATTGTAGAAAAACTCGATTCTCTTTCGGTCAAGATGGCCGCTTAGCTCTCGTTGTGATTTAAGGCCACCTTGCAAAATTGCCTTTTCGACTAAACTCTTCGTTATGAGGAAAATTTTATCCTCGGAATATCAGATATATGCACCCCAAGGGCACTTGTAGCCGTAGTTAGGGTGATTCCTGCGGGGCGCCTGCGGGAAAATTCGCCTCATGCCTCGATTTTGAACGAAAATTCTAATTTTTCAAGATACCCTTAATGTTATGAGTTTTCACGAAGAAGATCTGTGAATTGTGATTTTGGTTCTTGCACTTCTCGTGCTTGTCTCTCATTGACTATTTTACCCTGAATTTACGTTTGTACGGTAATCATTGGAATAGTAAACAGATGAACGCAAAATTCCTGTACCCGGTGTTTGCGTGATTCACACAGGGAGCTGTGACTGAAACTCTTGGATGCCACTACTTAGCCTGGCTGAGAGAGTCTGTGAGTCCTGGAACTATCTTTTTTTTCGGATAGATGCTCAGCAGTCTGGAGTTATTGCGTAAAGATGAGAGCTCCTGTTCGTCTCTCTCTGGTCAGGATTCTTCCCACAATCCCTGTAGGTCTTTTTTCTTAATTTTTTCAAGCAGGGTTGTTCTTTTCAGGTTGAGCAGTTTTGCTGCTTCTTTTTTATTTCCACCGCTTAGTTTCATTGCCTGGATAATGAGCTGGGTCTCGTAATCATTAATGAGTTCTTTAAAATCCACCTGTCCTGATTCGAGTTGACTGTCAGTGGGGAGATTTGTTTGCTGCGACTGAGAGGGGTCGTCAGCGCATGGTTGAGATGAAGATGTTCCTGCAATAATAGCTGCAATCCTTTCCTGGTCAATTGTGTTCGGGTCAAAATCATCCAGGAAGCGTTCCGGGATATCTTCCATTTGGATTTCTCTACCGCTACAGAGAATTGACATGTGTTGAACCATATTTTGTAGTTCTCGTACATTACCCTTCCAGTCATAAGAAAGAAGGACCGTCATCACCTGATATGGAATTGAAAATCTTTTCCTTCCTCGTTGAATGGTATGCTGGTCAATAAACACATCAAGGAGAAGAGGGATATCCTCTTTTCGATCTTTTAGGGGAGGAATTTGCAAGGGAATGACCGATAATCGATAATAGAGATCTTCTCGGAACTGCCCTTTGGAAACGAGCTGTTCAAGATCACAATGAGTAGCCGCAACAATACGAGTGTCAACCGGAGTTGACTTCAATCCGCCAACAGGTTCAAACTCTTTTTCCTGGAGTACGCGGAGTAATTTTGCCTGCAGCGATGGTTTCATGTCACCTATTTCATCTAGAAACAGGGTGCCTCCATCTGCATACTGGATTCTGCCAATCTTGTTTTGAGTTGCACCGGTAAAAGCCCCTTTCGTGTATCCGAAGAGTTCGCTTTCAAGAAGATCATCAGGAATTGCAGCACAATTGACAGGGACAAAGTTTTTATCTTTACGTTTGGAGTGCTGGTGGATTGCTTTCGCGACCAGTTCCTTACCAGTACCTGATTCACCCCTGATAAGTACAGTTGCAAAATCATCTTCGGATATTTTGCTGATCAGATCAAACAGGTTCCTCATGGCCTGGGTCTCTCCAATTAGGCCATAAAAATTATTCGTTATTTTTTTATTTCTTCCCGAATCAGGGTTATGTTGAATGCCGAGTTTTATACAGGCGCGTTTAAGGGCCAGTTCAACTTCTGCCTCTTTGTATGGGAGGTTGATATAATAAAAAAGATTGCGGTCAAGAATCTCCTGTTCCAGTTCCAGGTCATCTTGAGGAACGGCGGCGATGATAAGAAGATCTGGGAAGTTGTTCTGGATTTTGGTAAGCAGCGTTATCCCTTTGAGTTCAGGGGTGAGGGCAAGATCCAGAAAAAGAATGTCAATTTCACTCTTCCGGAGTGTATCGGTCAAGTCTTCCTGGTTGGAACTAACATGGAAATTGCCCGAAGTGAATTGCTCAAAGAGCTGTAAGCAGATTGTCTGCATTTCGGGAGCGCGGGTAGCAAAAAGTATAGTTGGCACTGCTGGCATAAGTATCAATACGGGTAAAACTCAATTTCCGGTTATCTTGTAAAAATGTATTTCTGTTCAAGCTCGGGCTATGCAGAAATTGTATTTGCTATCCTCATCTTAAAAAGAGAGCTGGGCCATAAGTACATTTTAACCAATTAGGTACAGAAAAAATAATCATCAGATTTTTGTTTGAAGAATGTCGGCGAGTTTGCTTGATGTTCTACGCATGTTGAGGCTGAGCAGTCTGGCTGTTTTTTGAATGACTTTTACACCAAGTAGTGGAGATTTTTCGGTGAGTCGATCAAAACCTTTACTTGTCAACGTTACCATGGTTGTTGGTTGTCTGCTGACCACGGTGGCAGATCGTGGAGATTTGTCGATGAGGGCCATTTCGCCGATGGAACTTCCTTTGGTAAGTCTGGCGATGACAATATTTTCTCCAGTGGCAGATTTCTTCAGGACTTCAAGGATACCATGAACAACAAAACCCATGAAATCACCCTTGTCGCCTTCGACAAAGAGAAATTCTCCCCTTTGCAAATGGATAAAACTCATGTGCTTTGCCAGGGTTGTAAGTTCATCCACATTAAAACTGTCAAATAAGGGCAGATTAAAGAGGAAATCTCTAGTCTCCTCTTCAGAGTCAGTTAGTTTTTCTGGTCCGAGTCCCATATGGTATCACTGCTAACTTAAATACCCTTAACCTGGGTAGAAAAATTACTTCTGGAGAAATTTACAAAGGATAAAATAATCTCATCGTGGTTGAGATAAGCTTATCATAGCAAAGGAAAAAATAACAAGGAGCTTTTCTTTCTTTTTTTCAGTTAGTAAGATGATATTTTATTTTACTCAACCAGCCTTTCTTCCTCTTGTAAACACCTTTGTAACTGAGAAAACAAAAAAGAGTGAGGGCAACTGGTTGCATTTCAGATTGATATACACGGATAAACACGAGTTCTCAAGAGTCCTATTATGCAGATAGAAAGAAAAAAAAGAGATGAGCTTATCCTTAATGTTTCGAGATACCTATTTGTTGTCTTACTGCTTTTCTGTATGGTGGCTCTTGCAGAGGCAGGACAGCACACTAAAGCGACTGTGACAAAGGTCGTTGATGGCGATACTATTCAGGTTTTATTTCAAGGAAGATCGATACGAGTGAGATTGTGGGGGATCGATACTCCTGAGTGGAGACAACCTTTCTCAAAAAGCGCCAAAAAGTTTACCGTAAAGCTCGTTGCAGGTACAGAGGTCGAATTGGAAGAAAAAGATTGGGATGATTACGGGCGTCTGGTGGCAATTGTTACCACGAAGAAAAAACAGTGTTTGAATGAAGAATTGTTACGATCCGGTCTGGCCTGGGTTCATATCTATTACTGTAAAGAAGCATTATGTGATAGATGGTATGAAATTGAACAAGAAGCACGGAAAAAACGATCTGGTCTTTGGAGAGATAAATCACCTACACCTCCATGGGTATGGAAACGGAAGAAGCATTCTTAGCAGGGTCTGCTTCAAATTCCTGAGAAGCAAACCAGTTGAGTGGTGATAGATATTCGATAGCCCTTTTTAAAAAAAGTAACGCCACGGGAATAAAGAGAGGAATCCCGTGGCGTTTATTTTTGCATTGGTACGTTCTTTAAAAGTTCCTTGTTAATCAAATGCCATGTCCGTTTTCCATTCTTTCCACACTTTACCTACGAGATCGATACCGGGTTTCAGTGTCATTTTTCCTGGTCGCCAGCCTGAAGGTGTTGCTTCAGCACCTTCAGTTTCGCGAACGAGTTGGAAGGCCTGAACCTGCCGCATGGTTTCACTGACATTTCTGCCAACCGGAGGGGTGAGAACTTCATAGCCTTGGATTACTCCATCAGGATCAATGATGAATCGACCACGTGTTTCAACCCCAGCATTTTCATCAAATACTCCATAAACTTTCCCTACTTTTCCGCCGGCATCCGAAAGCATTGGGAATGGAATACCGCCGTCGACCATTTTCTTCAATTCATCATCATCCCACATCTTATGGACAAACATAGAGTCAATACTCATAGAAAGGACTTCAACGCCAAGTTTCTGGATTTCAGGGTATTTTTCGGCAACTGCCGAAAGTTCAGTGGCTCAGACGAAGGTGAAATCACCTGGATAAAAACAGAGAAGAACCCACTTACCGAGATAATCTGAAAGTTTGACATTAACAAATGCATCTTTATGAAATCCAGGCGCGACAAAATCAGGCGCCTTCTGACCAACCATAACCATGTTTGTCACCTCTTTTTCTGATTGTTGTTTTTGTTTACCATCTTCCGGTGGCGGTTCACCAACCGGTCCTCCAGTCGGGCGAGCACAGCCTACACTGGCCTCTTCTGCCATGGATACCTCCTGTCAGCAATGTGTGGTAAGTAGTAATCTGGATATTAGCTATTTCAATGAAACTGCCATTTTGCTATCCATATCGCCTATAATTAATTTATAATAAAAGGGAGTGAATGTGGATCGTTTATAACAAGTATTGTCTCTAAAGAAACTGTTAGTATTGGGAAGTTACTCTCTGGAATTAAAGGAGATCCAGAAACAGAAACCTTCCGTTCTCTCGTGTTGCTCTCGTGAGAACGGAAGGTAGTGGGGGAGGGGGTGCTAATTTATATCTTGAGAATTTTATTTTAGCGCCGTAGCCTTTTTGGGGGCCTTGTTTACATATTTAAAGAAGATTGGGAAGGCCACGAAAAAGGCGACACAAATGAGATATTCAATGCCTTTAATATGTGTATAGTAATCGACCAAAGTGTGCAGTGGTTTGATCATTCCGGTTGCTGTCATGTATTGGCTTGCCAGTGTACTTACAGACCAGTTTACATGGTAAAGGGCGCCGCTAAGGGCGGCTGCAACCCAGAGACACATTAATGAACCTGCTGCCAGGATAAGCCTGCTGGCTGTTGTTGGAGTGTTTTCTGCCATGTTGTTCTCCTTAATTTTTTTGTCTTAGCTCGTATCGTGTCGGAATTATCCGATTAATGCGGTAAAGTAATTTTTTAATATGTTGAGAGGTCCAACATTAGCCAGGGCACTTATCAGGCATGTTGCGCCCCAAAGACCAACAAGTGCAGCCATGACAATCCCTACGCCGAGTGCGAATTTAGAAGTTTCGTATCCAACATCTTCTTGAGTTCTGGTTGTGGTTTGTGTGTTAGTTGTCATGCTTTCCTCCGTATCAGTCTGAATTTATATTGTTTCTTTGTGTCTTTGTCTTTTGTTTAGCATCTACGGTGCCAGTTTGTGTATTGTTGCTGAGATAGGTGCGTTGAGGTGCTTAACATGTTGATAATGTAAGGTAATGTGCTCTTTTCCATTGCTTCCTGGTCGTGCAACACTTCTGGGGTATGAAAGTGTGGCACGATCAGATACGTGGCAGGAAATCAAAAGAGTGTGGTATTTTTCCAACGCAAGTGTTGCAGGTTTTTGCAGATAGGTAAAAGACTGCGGGTGAATTCAAGAATGAAATGTGTAGTGAAAAGATTAGCGTAGTGGAAGGATTCACCTAAAATACAGTGCTACAATGAATTGTTGCACCAACAGAACGGCAAATACGCATATAGCACAGGAAGGGAAAAGGCCGCTTTCTCTAAAAAAGATACTATGGAAATCAGCGATATAAAAAATAGTAGCGGGGAAGTGGAGTTATTTGATTTCTTCTAATGTCTTTTCGTGACGAGGGATGGAAATCGTACAGATATTTAACTGATTTTCTTCTCTGACAACATCTAGGCTGCCGCCAAAGGTTTGCAAAAACTGTCTGCAAAAATTCATATTGTGCCACGGTTTGTTGGAATTGTTACCGTGAAGAGACTTTTCGAGTTCCCAGGGAATGCCATTGTCATAGATGGATATGTCGATTTGGGATTCAGTGATGGAGTCACTGTTGATGATGATCTCTATTTTTTTATCTCCTGACTCATGATTTTTAAATCGAGCATTCAAGGCTGTCCTGCTGCTTTGAATGGCTGACAAAATGACCAGTTGCAGATCACTGACATGGTAATTTAGCGTAAGTTCACTATCTGTTAAAGTGATGGTCAACTCAATGCTGTCGGTTTTGAGTGTTCCTTTGGTGAGGGTCAATATATGTTCAAAAATACCTTGTAGAGTCAGACTCTTTGCTTCACCACTTTCGCTGCCACTGGTAAACAGTATCATGTGAATAAGGAGTTGCGACATCTTTTTTTCTTCGGAAAAAAGTTTTCGCAAAATATCTTTAGAATCACTATCTAACCGTGACTCATCAATGAGGTCTATAAGAGCCTGGGTGTAGTTTGTAATTCCATTGGAGAGATTGGTGAGCTCATGAGACAATCCTCCTAACAGATGTCCAATGCTGCTGTATCTGTAGAGACGGGCAAGTTCCTTTACCGGCCATTGCACATCCATTTCAGTTGTTGTTTGAGGACTTTTTGGGGCCTGTTGTGAGGCCAGTGATTCAATTGCTGAGTTGATTGTAAAAAGAGAGATTTCACCCGATGATTTTGTTGGAAAAAGAGATCTGCAATAATGAATAATGGGAGTAGTTATATATTTGTTTAACACCAGGAGCATGATACTGACTGTGGCCACGATAAGGGCCAGCATTCCAACTAATGCACGATGGAGTCCCATTAGCTGTTTCTGTGTGTATCTTGTGATGAGTTGATGGAAACTCGTCAGTTTTGTGCTTATCGATCGTAGTTGTGTAGAGAGTAAAGCAAGTTGATTCGTAGTTGGTGATTCATGTCTGTTTTGCATACTGCGTAAGCTTACTGTGACATTGACTAGATCCACCTGGGTTATATATGCAAGTTTGAATTCCTCAGGTATAAGGATATCGCTTAAGACTGAATTTAATTCCTTATCCAGTCCCTTAATCTCTTTAATAAGTATGGAACTGTCTAACGATTTCTGACTGAGAAGTGTTTCATTTATATGTTCTTTTATTCCAGTGAACTGAAAAAGGAGGTTTTGGCTGGAATCAACGAGCTGTTCACAATGACGAAAGAGGAAATACTGTTTACTCGCAAGAAAGATGACAATAAAGAGCAAGAAGACTGTCGCTCCTGTAAAAACAAAAAAAACACTTTTCAACGAAATTTTTGAAAAAATGGTTTGCATCCTTTTTCCTGCATCAAAAAGTATTAATTAACAAGAACAAAGGCCCTCAAAAAATGAGGGCCTTTGTTGGTTGTTCTCTATTTTTCACCTTTCCATCCATATACGATGGGGAGACGATAAACAATAAAGCGATAAGTCAGAAAATAGAGGGAGTATATAGTTATGGTAATCCATACTTCTTTCCAATGTGGGATTTCCTGGTAGAGCTGCCAGTTGTAGCAAATGAGTGCAGTGTTGAGACGATTCCAGATAATTCCCAGTGCAGCGATAAGTGCTGCAAATCTGATCAGGCCAACATAGCGATGCCTGATGCCTATGGCAAACATGAACATGGGGATTACAACAGCTACTCCAAGTTCCAGCATGTAGTAACTTCCCCATCCGGTGAGCAGATAGGACCATTCCTGGTCATGGGCGACAGCCACTATTTTGATTATCAGGTAGGTGATCATGGAATAGGAACAACCTTTTGCCAGTCCTATGGTTATGTAGTCCAAACTGTCTTTGAACTCATCATCACAGCGCCATGCCATAAAATACCTGATTAGCGTTGAGGAGATGATGATCATGGAGAGGCCTGCGAAAATGGATGAACAGAAGAAATGAATCCATTGAAAGTTGACGGAAAGCCATAAAGGATGAACTTTTGCTGGAGCGTAGGTAAATAAGGCACCTAAGGCCCCCTGGTGGAGAGTGGAAAGAATGATACCGGCGATGGTCAATCCTAAGACCATTTTTCTAATGACTCGTTTTCCTTTAAGCCAGCCAATCCATTCAAAAAATGCAGGAAGAACTTCTGCTACCTGGACGGAAAGATAAGTCGCAACATGCCAGGCAACTAGGAAAAGAACGGCTGCAGGACCAAGAGAGACAAACATAGGGTAGGGCAGTCGCCACGGCATACCAAGGTCAACTTCCAGAAAAAGAACAGCAAAGAAATACCCCAGAAGCCCGTTCAGCAGTGCCAAACGTTCAATTGGATGAAAATCTTTTCTGCCGAACAGTTCTACAGTGGTACCCAGCATGAATCCTGATGCGGAAAGGGGAACCATTCCGAAGAGGCCAAAGCCAAGAAAAAGTCCCCAGGGATAATCATTGGAAGCGTGAGTTACAGCGCCGAGGCCATAAATGTAACGTTGGAGAAGAAGGGGTACACCAAGTGCAAAGATACCCATCATCAGCCAGTTTACAGGATTTCTGAAAAATTGTTTTTTATACTCACCAATGGACAATCCTAACCACAGTTTCTCCTTTATTGTCCATTCTGTTCCATCTGCTTTCAGATGATGGACAATTGGGATTTCAGGTCGTTCCTTTGAAAAGATTCTCATACCTGCCCCTCCTTATCTTCTTTTTCTTGTTCTTTAATCTTTTCTTTTCTCGTTGCCAGTAAGTGGAATCCAACAAAGAGACCAGGCCAGATAGTGAGAACCATGGGAACGATAGCTAAGAAATCTTTTACGGAATTTAAGATTGGTTCTTTTGGAACATGGGTGTCGAAACCAACCTGATCAAAGGGAACACTGGAGATATACATCCAGGCTGTACCGCCTACTTCTTTTTCTCCATAAATATGTTCTACATATTTTCCTGGAGTTTCACGGATACGTTGGCGACCCATGTTGATTAGATCGTTTCTACGACCAAAAGTCAGTGCTTCCTGTGGACATGCCTCTACACAGGCAGGAGGTTTACCATCTTTTAAACGGGTATCGTAACAGAAGACACATTTCATTATCCTTGGATCAAAGGCACTGGAATATTTAAAGGTTGGAATGTAAAATGGGCAGGCAATCATGCATGTTCTGCATCCGACGCAGACCTTGGAATTGTAGATAACTGCGCCTTCCGGTGTCTTGGTATATGCGTTGACAAAGCAGGAAGTCAGACAAGCAGGTTCCTGGCAGTGATTACATTGGATCTTGCGAAAAAGGGGGTGATCGAGATTTGGAACATCGTATCTGTTGACCACCGTATAGGCAGTTTCGTCGGTCCGTCTCTTCTGTCCATGTTTTATTTCGTCAAAGACTGAATAATCGTCAAAGGGTTTGGCAGGTTCCGGTAGCTCCTGTTCTTTGTTACAGGCAGCTTCGCAGCTTCTGCATCCAATACAGCGTGTGAGGTCAACCAGCACACCCATTCCCTCTGGATACCCTTCGAATGATTGTGCCGCATGCGCCTCTTTGTTTTGTATCACCGCAACAGCTGCAGTACCTGCAAGACCGCCTTTTAGAAAATTTCTACGGCTTACTGTTTTTTTCATTTTTTTTCCTCTCTTGAAGAACTGTCGCTTTAGTACCTTTGCAATAATTTCCTGAATTTTATTGAAAAATTATTTGATAAAGGTAATTACACAGGTCCTTCGTTTCGTTTCCCTGTGTAGCTTTGATTAATGACCAGGAGCCGAGTGTCCTTTTGCTGGGCTGTATTTACCGGTATAGAACATTTTTTCACCGGCATCGGTCATGGTATGACAGTCCTGGCAACCGGTTGGGCCGGATGTTGTTTCGTGACAGCTTATGCAGTTAAGGTGATAAGCACCTTTGAGTCCTGGCTTGTCGATATGATAAAGCTCTGGAGCTTCAAGGGTTCTGATGTAGGTTTCGTTAAAGCGATCTGTTGCATGGCATCCGGTGCAGGTTACTTCGTCGGCTTCTCCACTGGTACTGTGACAGCGTGCACAATTCGGATTAACAACTTCTCCACCTGTGGTGTGATGATGGCATTCCTGGCAACTCGCGTAGTCTACATGCATGGCATGATCAAACTCAACTCCAGTATAGAGATTTACCAGGCTGTCAATAGTTACAGACTCCGGAGCATCTTCTGCATCCATGGACCAGATTTGGGCAGGAGCAATGAGAACTCCTCCAATGGCAATGGCCAATGCCGTCTGCATTATTCTTTTTCGTGCTTGCATTCTGTTTCCTCCTTGTAAAAACATCTGGGTAATCCTGGAATTTTATCGTCTAGTTTTTCTTTTTCCTCCTTCTGTTTGTTCATAAGTTTTTTCTCAATATTTTTTTTATTTATATAACAATAATGGACGATATCCATTTCTTGGCCATCTACGGTTTCGTTAACAAGCAGGGCTTCGGCAAGTTTATGGAGAAATTTATTGTTCTCGGTAAGCAGCTCTACTGTTTCCGCGTAACATTTTTCTATGATTCTTTTGATCTCATTATCGATATTTTCCGCCGTTTTTTCGCTATAGGGTCTAGTTGTTGTGGAGCCTCCAAGAAAGCCCTCCTGTTCTTGAATGTAGGCAACAGGACCAATGGCTTGACTCATGCCAAACTCGCAGACAAAACGGTTGGCAATCTCGGTTGCTGTGAGGATGTCATTGCTGGCACCAGTAGTCTGATGACCAAAAACAATCTCTTCAGCGACACGCCCACCCATGAGAATTTTTATTCTGTTGATCAGATACTCACGTGAATAGGTGTATCGATCATCAAGGGGTAACTGCTGAGTGAGACCTAAGGCCCTCCCTCGAGGAATAATGGTAATTTTATGGACAGGGTCGGTCTCTGGAAGGAGTTTGGCTGTGATGGCATGTCCAGCTTCATGATAGGCCGTGACGCGCCGCACTGTTTCATTGATAACAACATTTTTACGCTCAAGACCGAGACTGATTTTATCTTTGGCTTCTTCGAAATCAGAAAGTTCTACACTGGCTTTATTGTGCCGTGCGGCCATTAATGCTGCCTCGTTGACCAAGTTGGCAATTTCAGCACCACTGAATCCCGGTATAGACCTAGCAATTTCAGAAAGATTAACATCGTGTTCCATAATGATTTTTTTTGCATAGACTTCGAGAATTTTACGTCTGCCCTCCAAATCCGGTAGACTAATGGTCACCTGACGGTCAAAACGACCTGGACGAAGCAGGGCAGGATCAAGGATGTCGGGACGGTTTGTGGCAGCAATGATGATGACAGTTTCGTCGGAATCAAATCCGTCCATTTCAACGAGCAGGGCGTTCAAGGTCTGTTCACGTTCGTCATTGGAACCGGTGGCATTCCCTCCACTGCGTTTTCCGCCAATGGCATCTATTTCGTCGATAAAAATAATGGCTGGTGCATTTTTCTTTGCTTCAGTGAAAAGTTCTCGTACTCGAGAGGCACCAACACCTACAAACATCTCTACAAAATCTGAGCCGCCTATGGAAAAAAAGGGGACTGATGCCTCTCCCGCTATCGCTTTGGCAAGAAGAGTTTTACCTGTTCCTGGAGGACCCTGTAGTAGAACACCTTTTGGTATGTATCCTCCAAGTGCGCTGAATTTTTCAGGGTTTTTTAAAGATTCTACTATCTCTATCAGTTCGGATCTGGCTTCGCTGATACCAGCAACATCCTCAAAGGAGACTTTCGTATTTTTGCTTGGCACAAAAGAGCTGTACTTGTTTTTGCCCAAACCAGAACCGCCTGCTTTTTGGGTCCGACTAAAGATCAGGTATCCACCAAGAATAAGGAAAACAGGGACCATAGATTTAAGAAAGGCTCCTATATTTTCGGTATCTTTCTCAGCTGTTATTTGAACAGATTTTTCTTTGAGAATGGTTAGGGTGGCTGGGACATCAGGAGTAAAGGAGCTGAAAGATTGTTTTTTAATGTCTTCGCCTTCTATGGCCCCCCCCTTTAAGTGAACGGTTTTAATTTCACCTTTTTGTAGTTGCTCCATGAAGTCTGTATAGGAAATTTCATTGGGAGTTGTTTCTTTGAGGTAAACATTGTAGCCAACAACCCCTAAAAGGGTAAGAAGCAGTAAGAGTAATCCTATTTGAATTTGAGACATAGAATCATTCCGTGGTAATATGGGCAGTTAAGTTCTTGTATGATCTGGATTTCTGTGCAAGAACACCTGATAATAGGAGATTGAATATAGCCTCATTGTCGGAAAGCATTGCTACATTGCTACGAAAACAAAATTCATCGAGATAGAGTTGGAGATGTTTGGCAACTACTCCTCCTCTGTGGATCTTATTCAACCAGATCTCAAAACTTTGTATGATTTGTTGGATGCGAACAGTAGTGGCACTCTTTGAATCGGCAATAGTGAAATATGCGTCCTGATCTATACCTTGATAACCAGTGCTGTCGGGGACAACAAGTGACGACCCGGTGGCCACATGTTTGTTTAAGAAACTGGTTACTGTATTTTTTGAGAGTTCACCTATGGATTCCATTTTTATTCTTCCGGTGATCCCTGATGGTAGAATGATTTCCGCAGCTGCAAGAATTTGTGATTTGCTTCCCTTATCTCCACCTAATAATATGCTGTTAGAGCAGAGTTCAATAGTGCCACGACACGGCTTGTTATCGGCAACTGCCATAGCCATGCGAAGCTTCTGCAGCCATGTCCAGGCAGTTTGATAGCTTGAGAGGTTCAACAGGCGTTGTAAATCTTTGGCGCTATGGCCACCATCAGTAGATGCAAGCCACCAAATACACTCCAACCACCCAAACAAGGGTTTTTTCGTTCCATGCATTATGGTGTTTGTAGTTATTGAGGTGGGATGTCCGCAATGACTGCAGGTAATAGTTTTTGCTGGTTCTTGTTCCCTTTTTATCCAGTTGCAGTAAGGGCACATAAATCCCTTTGGCCATCGTTTGTAAAAGAGAAAATGTAGGCAGGTAGTCTCGTTATGAAACTGTTTTTTGAATTCTTCTATAGTTTTGGGAAATCGATTTTTAGGAGTGAGAATGTCCTGCATGTGTTCTCCTCAAATTTTTGAACTTATCCACTTTAATTTGAGTGATTGCACATACGATGCCAGAGAAACTATCTCTTTTATTATGCAGGTAACTATCTAAAATATCGTATTTATGTTGATTCTCGTGGCGGGTTGAATATTTTTTTGGGAAAGGGGTGGAGAGTATTAAACAGAAAAATATGTGCTTTTTTCTTGTTTAATATATATTTAATACAGTTAGTTGCGGTGAATTTGTTGCTGTCAGATGGTAAAGAGAAGGGCTGCCACACAAGTGCTTCCAATGCAACACTTGTGATTCTACACAAGTGTTGCATTGGAAGAGGGTTAGATATCGATGGTGCTGAGGTCGATTTTTAGTTCTTTGAGTTTTCTATACAGCGTTGATCTGTCCATGTTGAGTAGTCTGGCTGCCTTGGCTTTATTCCCACCTGTTTTTTTTAAGGCGGTAATGATACTACTCTGAAAGGAATGATATTGGGCGGGGGCGGTAAACGAGGCTGAAGTTTCAGTTTGTTGGATTGGTTTCTCTTGCAGGAGAGGGGCTGTGTGCTCAGGAGGTGCATGAGCATGCTGAATTTCGAGAGGAAGTTGTTCGGTTGAAATGGTAGAACCACTGCAGAGCACACATGTACGTTCGATTACATGTTCTAGTTCTCTGATATTCCCTGGCCAGTAATATTGAGAAAGCAATGTCATGGCCTGATCTGTAATACCAGTTATAGGTTTATTCATTTTTTTGCTGAACTGCTGGATAAACATATTCACCAGGAGTTCAACATCTCCAGTACGCTCTCGAAGGGAAGGAAGAATAATATCAATAACTCTGAGACGAAAATAAAGATCTTCACGGAAGTTTCCCTGCTCTACTTTTTCGCGTAGATTGACATTGGTTGCTGCAATTACTCGCACATCTACATGAATGGGAGTATCTCTTCCAACAGGATAAAAGGTTTTTTCCTGAAGAAAGCGAAGGAGTCGCAGCTGCATCATTGGCGAAATATCTCCTATTTCGTCAAGAAACAAGGTCCCTCCATCAGCTTGCAAAATTCGCCCCATCCTGTCCTGATCTGCTCCGGTAAAAGAACCCTTTTTATGTCCAAAGAGTTCGCTTTCCAGAAGGTTTTCTGGGATAGCAGTACAGTCTACTTTTACCAGAGGGCGGTTTTTTCTGTGACTTTCCAAGTGCAAGGCCTCTGTTGCCAACTCTTTGCCGGTTCCACTTTCTCCAGTAATAAGAACAGCTGAATCTACCTTGCCAACATTTTCGATCATGGCATAGACGGTTTGCATAACAGTACTGGCACCAATCATTCGATGGAAAGAGCTACGTTGTTGAGAATTGTTTTGTACCTGGCATGTCATGTCACGGATCACAATGACAACACCATGGACCCCCCCCCGACCGTCTTCTAGTGGTGAGATACAGAGACTAAATACATTCTCTGTTTGAGAGGCAGTGATTAACTCAATTCTGTGTTCCTTGATTTCAATACCGGATCGTAATACTTTTTCTGTATCCTCTTTAAAAAAACAACATTTATTTTCGGAGCAGGACAGGGAAAGATTATTTCCTTCTCGAATGTCCGGATTGATTGATGCGAACATGGAACGGGCTGCCTGATTCATTTTGATGATATTCAGGTTCTCATCAATCGTCATAATACTGTCGGAAACACTTCTGAAAAGGGTGACTAAGTAGCTGCGATACTTGTCTTTCTCTTCTTTTGCCAATTGTTTTTCCTGCTGGAGCCGATATTGTTGCAGGGCAAGGCGGGTGGTTTTGAGGAGTAATTCCTTGTCAACCGGTTTCTGGATGTAGTCAAATGCGCCAAAACGCACTGCTTCAGAGGCTGTATCCACAGTAGGATAGCCGGTTATCATGATGACTGGACTGGAGAGGCCAAGTTCACGGATTCTCTTTAAAAGATCAATGCCTGAATTGCCACCCAAGACGATGTCGCTGATGATCAAATCAAAGGGCTGACTGGTGAGTTCACTGACCGCCTTTGCAAAATTTGAGGCCATTACAACCGGCCCATATCCCTCCCGTTTAAGAAAAATTTGAAAAGTGTGGCGCAGGCTTTCCTCGTCGTCAACTATGAGAATTGGAGTGTTAGCGGTTGATTCATTATTCATTCTTTCCCCTGTGCATAAAGATCACGAAAAGGTAGTGAGATCGCGAAAGACCACCACTGCTCCGGTTAGTTTATTGCCCTCAATAATAGGGGTGGATGTATATTCAACGGAAAAACTGTTTCCATCTTTTGCCCAGAAGGTGTCGTCGGACTTGAAGTGAACCTTCCCGTCTTGGTAAGCCATGTAAATCGGACAATCTTCTACTTTGTAGTGGGTTCCATTGATATGACTGTGATGGATAAGGTCATGATGTGATTTGCCGATTAATTCTTCCTGTTCCCAACCAAGCATGATACTGGCTGCCTTGTTCATGAACGTAACATTGCCGTCAATATCCAAGCCGAAAATACCTTCTCCGGCAGAGTTGACGATGAGTTCAAGTTGTTTTTTGAGTTTTTTGATTTTGCCGATATCCTTAAATACTACCACTGCACCTGTGACCTTGTCTTCATCAAGAAGAGGAGTGGATGTGTATTCTACGGAAAAGCTTTGACCAGATTTCTTCCAGAAAACATCATCGGATTCAGAATAATCCTGTCCATCTTTATAGGCCTTGAGGATCGGGCATTCATGATCAGGAAAATTAGTGCCGTCCTGATATGAATGGTGGACCATGTCATGGTGGAGACTTCCGATGAGTTCCTCTGAACTCCATCCGAGTAACTCGGTTGCCTTCCGGTTGACAAAAGTTACTTTACCCTTGATGTCAAGGCCAATAATGCCATCTCCTGCCGAGTTGAGGATGGCATGCAGCCGTTTTCTAAGTTTTACCCCTTCTGCTTTAGCCTGAATGCGTTCAGCTATTTCTCTGTTTAAAGAGCCATTGATAACTGATAGTTCAAAGGTCTTTTTTTCAACTGCATCGTCAAGACTGGACTGGACATAGTTTAAGGATTCAGTTGTTGAATTCAGGGAGTGCTCCAGTTGCAGCAGCTTTTTTTTATAGGAATTGAATTCACTGAGAAAAAGAAAGAGAGTGAAACCATAGAGTGAAGTGAGCGTAACAAGGGACCAGGACTCATAAGGAAAATATGATACCTTGTTTGCGTTTGCATTAATTTTAAGGTCAAGAACGTATATGATTACAGCCACAGAGAAGAACGCCAAAGAAAGTAACAGAGAAAACCGGAATTTTCTGCTCATAAAATGCTCCTTGTAAAACTTTACCAGAGACTAGAGTCCTTAGTAATCTGAACTCGGTAAATCAACAATGATTGAGGTAAATGAACCAAACTCACTTTTAATTCTGAGGTATCCTTTGTTGTCATGAATAAGGCCGTGGCTGATGCTAAGTCCAAGCCCTGTTCCTTCTCCTTTTGGTTTTGTTGAATAAAATGGATCAAAAACCCGATTAATAATATCCTGCTCAATTCCAATACCGTTGTCTGTAATGGTGAGGCGGATATAAGTTTTATCGTCTATTTCTACTTTCCTGCTGGAGATGAAGATTTTTTTTAGGGGGTGTTTTTTTTGGAAGCGTTTGTTCAGTGCATACCTGGCATTGGAGAGTATATTGAGCAGGACCTGCTGGACCTGTTGAGCATTGCAGCGAACATTAGCTAACCTTGTTTGCCAATGAAACTCAAGGAGGGTCTGATCTTTCCTGAACTGATGGCCGACTAGTTCAAGGCAACTCTGAACAATCTTGTGAATAGAGACATTTTCAAGTTCCTCTGAATTTTGCCTGGAAAAATCGAGAAGATTATAAACAATGCCAGCAACTCGTTTTCCCTCTTTGATAATCCGCTTAAGGATATCCTGGTTATCAGGATCTCCAGGGTCGTCTAAAATTATCTGAGCGTAATTGATGATACCATTAATAGGATTATTAATTTCATGAGCAACACCGGCAGCTAACTCACCGAGTGAGGCCAGTTGCGCGGCACGGATGGCCTCTGCCTTCATACGTTCTTCTTCTGATAGATTTCGGGCTACGAGAAGCGTCGCTTCAATATCATTCTCGAGTTGCTGTAACGGACTGATTGTGAGCAGGTAATTTCCATGGAGGCCACTAAGTTCTGTTTCTATGATACGACTTTCTCTTGTTTTAAGTTGTTGTTCTAAAGGGCAGGTGGCTCCGCTTCTTCTACCTTCATGCAGAATTTCACATACGTCATGGCCAATGATGTCTGATCTGTTCTTTCGGGCAGAAGTGAAAGTGGCAAGATTAGCATCGAGAATTATACCATCAATAGAAACGATTAAGGCAGGATCCTGAATTGCTGAGAATATATTTTCCCATTTAGCAATAGCCTGATTGAGATCTTGTCCAGCCTGTATTTGACCGGTAATATCCATACCAAAGAGAACAAGTCCGACTTTTCCCTGGTCAATGTTTTGCCGAAAAGAGCCATGCCAGCTGATTGTTCTGTTTTGGTTATCTTTCGTGAGGAGACAGGACTCAAAATTTATCTGCAGTTCTGTACCTTTTAGTAAGTTAGCCAGGAGCTGCTGGTTTGCTGTCCGATGCTCTGGATCCATGAGCACATCAACCCAGTAGAGATCAAGAACCTCTTCTTCTTTGTATCCTGTAATTTCTTCAGCTTTATGGTTGAAAGAAAGAATTTGCCCGCAAGGTGAAACAGAGACAAGCAGGGCCTGCATTGTGTCGACGATTTCTCGATTGAAATCACGTTCCACTTGCATACTCTGGGCCATTGCCTGTGAATAGAGGGCCAGGGAGATATCTGCAATGACTGTTTTTAGAAAGGAGACTTCTTCTTCTGTGAAGTAGTTGATTTTTGCGGAATGGATACTGAGGACACCGAATTCTTTTTCTTTGTATGTCAATGGCCATGAAGAACAGGATTTGAATCCTGTTTTTTGTGCAATGTCACGCAAGGCTTTGGAATCGATTTCTTGAAGGACATCTTGACAAATAACATGCTTTCCTGAGAGGAGGGCTTGAGCTGCAGGGTGCGATTCGTGCATGTCGGCTATGACCTGTTCGACCAGATACATGCATTGTTCGTTCGAGATATTTGCCAATGTCAGAGCAACCAAAGGGGAGAGCGCTGTACCATCGTTATCATCGCGTCTACCTGCCCATATCAGACAATATTCCTGATTATGCATGATGATTTGGCAGCATTTTTCAAGGAGGTGATTTTGAGAAGAAATTCCTTTGGCATCAGATGCTACTAATTCATTGATAGCTAGCAGTATGGTATTTCTTCTGGAAAAATCCATAAGCAACGTAACTTGTTAAAGTTAAAAAAAAGAAACAAAATGTAACTTGACTTGGCAAGTATTTGCAACATATGTGTGTCACAAAATCACATTATACCACACTTTTCCCACACAAGTGTGGTATAATGTGATTAAATAATGGTTAATAATCAGTGTTGCATAGCTTGTGCCTGAATTTATTTTTTACTTTGAAAAAACCATCTGAAATTATAAGAAATTAAATTAAAATAGAGGGGATTTCTATTGATAATTATTACTGTTATGCCCTGTTAATAATATGTTTTGAAGATAGAATTGTACTGTCTTTAAAAAAAGTGGCTCTATATGAAACTCAGCTTAGAACTGTGTTTTCCTCGACTGGTGTTGGATTCCAACACTGCCAGAAGGTATTGTTAGAAAACCTTCGTCATTCTAGTATAAGCAAGGCCTCAAGAGCTTTTGAGCAGAGACTGCTTAAGAGGCACATAAAAAAATACCTTGACTCCTAAAAAAAAAAGTGTACTTTGCACAAACATAAAGTGTTGCATAAATGTAGCGCAACACTTTATGCACATAATTTTTTATATTAAATCAATGTATTGTTGTTATTGAACTTTTAGGCAACACTCTACAATGAATGAAGCCTCATTTATAATTGTCGGTTTTTTGTCCGCCTGAACTACCGGCTCGTTTGAACACATTTACGTGTTTCAAGTATTAGGAGGGGAAGAATGAACATTAAGGATTTGGAAAAGGAAAAAAATGAGGGAATCGACTCATTGCCTTCATCAGAACGTCGTAATTTCCTGAAAATAGGACTGGCGGTCACTGGTGTTTTCCTTGGAGGCTCTGTGCTGTCGCTAACTTCGGTAAATACCGCCAAGGGAGGAAACAGTGATTCCGTAATTCCTGCTGAAGGACAATATCCTTACGCCAAGCATTACGGAATGATAATAAGGCAGAATAACTGTGTTGGTTGTGAAAAATGTGTCGAGGCTTGCAGAGAGACAAATCATGTTCCTGTTGGCCATGGTGCCTGGCGAACAGCTGTTCAGGAACGTTTGACCACTGTTGATGATGTGGAAAAAAGAGAATTTAGACCAATCCTCTGTAACCATTGTAATCGTCCCCCCTGTGTTCGAGTATGTCCTACCAGAGCAACCTACAAAGATCCGGAAACCGGTATTGTTGTCATGGATTACAAAAAATGCATCGGATGTAAAACCTGCATGGCCGCATGTCCATATAATGCCAGATATTTCAGCCATGACAAGTATGCCATTGATAAATGCAACTTTTGCTTAGATACAAGGCTGGCAATGGGTGAGAAAGAGACCGCTTGTGCGGCTGCTTGTCCTGCAAGAGTAAGAATTTTTGGTGACATAAAAGATAAAAGCACTGAAATCTACCAGTTATTGCATGAACCTGACCATAAAATCTGGGTGTTGCGTCCGGAAACCGGCGCGTTACCTAATGTTTTTTATATGAATGCGTAGGAGGTGTTGTCCATTTAGAAACGATCATTTGAATTGTTGCAAGCTCGTTTACCTTCACGATATCTTATGGTGTTTAAAATGTGTCCTTGGAATATCTACTATATGTTTCCAGACTTTCTTCTTTCGGGGCGTATTGTATTTCGTTTCCAGAGGGTACCTTGTGGTAAGTTTTTTTACATATCGTTATTCCGAACAGGAAAGTGAACTGGAAGGTTGGACTTATCTGCAAGGCATCAATAAATTCGTTTCTATCAGGAGACTAGGTAACTCACGGTCCAGGAAAATGATGCTGTCTGGGAATCCAAGTGATTGAGATTCTAAATCGCAGCCCACTTACAGTATACCACTCAGATTCTAGGAGATCATAAAAATGAATAAGAAGTTAGTTAATGCTATCGGTATCACCATACTCGCAGGAACATTTTTGCTTGTGAGCAATAGTTCTGCAACAGAAGAGTATGATGTGAAGGCATTTGGCCCTAAAAACCCAATTGTCTGGGATCGGCCTGTCAAAGTTGTCTTTGAACACAGAGTGCACACAGATGAAATCGGTCTTGAATGCAGCGCTTGTCATGGCGAGATTTTTGCCATGCAGCGTGGTGTTGCGCTTAATTCAGGTCAATTGACCATGGCTTCCCTTGCAGAAGGAAAATTTTGTGGTGCCTGCCATGATGGGGATACTGCCTTTGCCACTGATACGAATTGCAGTGCCTGTCACATTGTTCCTGAGGATTTGATTGTCTGGACTAAACCTGTTAAGGCCGTGATATTTCACCATCAATTACACATAGATGAATATGGTCTAGATTGTGACTCTTGTCATGACAGTGCGTTTGCCATGAAAAAAGGTACAGCAGAGAAATCAGCAAACTTCACAATGAAGGCCCTTTACAAAGGACAATACTGCGGTGAGTGCCATGATGGCGAAACTGCTTTTGCCTCAAATACCCTCTGCAATACATGTCATATAGGAGTTAAAGGATATAACAGGATGATGGGTGTTACTCCTCACGCTGAGAAGAAAAGTGGTCATTAATTGACAAAGAGATTTGTAGTTCTCTCTAAAAGAATGATCTGCAGAAAATTATATCAAATGCACAGGCTAAGAGCCTGAAAAATTTATTGCGCAGGAGATTAAAATGGCGAACAATTCATTGGCTAATATTTTTGCCGAGACACAGGATCCCCGTCTGGCAACTCCCGGTGTAAACCGGGCAACGATTTTCTTCCTTATTACCGTCGTTGCTGGTCTCAGTTGTGGTGTTGCTTCCTTTATCTTTGGACATGAGGCCATATATAATAATACTCGTGAAGTACCATGGGGAATGTTGATTTCCACCTATGCATTTTGGGCTATTACCTCTACTGGTCTTTGTATGTATGCTGCTATTTCTCATCTCTTTGGTGGTACAAGGATGGCTATCGTCAGTAACAGGATGGTATGGATGTCAATTGTATGTATCCTTGCAGCATTTGCTACCATTGGAGTGGAGATTGCAAGTCCCCACAGAATGATCATTTATAATATTATTTCTCCCAACCCCACCTCAAATATCTGGTGGATGGGTACTCTTTACGGTCTGGCTGTGGGTTGTATGATTGTTGAATTCTTTGGCATTGTTGCCGGGTTGGCTCGTATTGCAGTCATTTTGGGAACGATGGGTGCCGTTGCTGAAGTTCTTGCCAACAGTTGTCTCGGTGGCGTTTTTGCAACCCTTCCGGCACGTCCTTACTGGTATGGCGGGCAACTCCCTATTTATTTTCTGACAGCAGCTTTTCTCTCAGGAGCAGCAGCTACTATTCTATTTAATTATATGGCTTATAAAATTCGTGGGGAGAAGATGAACGAAGCTGTCCTGCTTGGCATTAAGAGTGCCGGAAAAGCCATGACACTTGTACTTGTTCTTTATACCGTTGCCACTTTCTGGCGGCTGATTATGTATTATGTTGGTGGTGCGGAACTTGGCCGTATTGCAGCCGGTGCATTGATTAACGGTCCTCTTTCTATTAATTTTTGGGTCTTCGAAATCGCTATAGGGCTGATCGTGCCGCTCGTACTAGTTGTTGTTTCCCGTTTGCAAAATGTTGGGTTGATGGCCTTTGCTGGACTCTTGATTCTCGTGGGACAGTTTGTAGCGCGCTATGATCTCGTAGCTGCAGGTTTGCTTGTTCCTTCAAGTCTGGGCTGGGACAATGTCCCTACCTATTTCGATTACGTGCCGTCGGTCTTTGAGTTTGGGGTGATAATCGGGAGTATCAGTCTTGTTTGTTTTGGTTTCCTCATGGGGGAAAGAGTTTTTGGTAAAATATTTGATCAGAAAGAACATCATTGAGCTAATAGCTCTTTAAAGGTCACTCTTGGAGTGACCTTTTTCGTTAAGGTATATTTGTTGGGTGTATTAAATAACTAAATATAGGCTTTCTTATGGATTTTATTACTACTAATTTATGCACTATGGCAGACACAAATGATAAAATAGGAAAACAACTTATCCATACGGAAAACCCTGACACTCAATATTTTTATTTAGATCGTAGAAAGGGGGGACTGGAGACCAGAGGTGGAAATGAACTTTTGCAGGCCATCCAAGATCCGGTTTTTGTCGTCACACCTGGCGGAATTATTGTTGGTGCCAATCAGGCTGCCCTGAAGGCTGCCCAAAAGACCCGATCGGAAATCATTGGTAACGGTATCTGTGAAATTATCCATGGTGGCAGTTCCCCCCATCTTCAATGTCCTTTGGAAGCATGTTTGCTTACCTGTTCTCCTCGAGTGGAAGAGAGCATACTTCCTGGCCTCTCCGGTGAATACCTCCTTACCATCTCACCTGTAAAAAACCACGACGGAACTGTAGGAAAGATTCTTATTGTAGCAAGGGAGTTGACCAGCGATGAGATTAGAAAAGAAGATTCCATGCGAACTGCTCAGTTGGCCGCAATCGGTGAACTTGCTGCAGGTGTTGCCCATGAGGTCAATAATCCTATTACCGGGATTATAAACTTTGCCCAGTTGCTCCTTGATGATAGCGAAAAAAATTCATTACAGGAAGAACTGTTGGAAAGAATTGTTAACGAAGGAGAACGGGTTGCCTCAATCATAAAAAAGCTTCTATCTTTTGCCCGTGAAAGTGAAAATGACTATGAGCCTATCGAAATGGTACAGGTTATTCAAGATAGCCTCTCTCTAGTTGAACATCAGTTTAAAAATGATGGTATTAAAATAACCACTGATTATTCTGAGGAATCGTGTGGTATTTTTGGTAATTTCAGGCAATTACAGCAAGTTGTTCTGAATATATTAAGTAATGCCCATTTTGCCTTAAAGGAACGTTATCCTAACTCTTTGCCTGATAAAGAAATTCGAATCAGTTGCCATTCTTTTATTAAGGAGGAAGGCCATTCAATAATCCAGATCTCGATTAGAGATTCAGGAACTGGTATTCCTCAAGGAATCCTGAATAGATTGTTTGACCCATTTTTTACTACCAAGCCCTCGGGGAAGGGAACAGGGCTTGGTCTTAGTATCAGTTATGGAATTATTCGAGATCACGGTGGCATTATCAAAGTTGATTCAAAAATAAATCAATACACTGAGATGATAATAGTTATTCCGGCATTCGGTGCTTAATATGGAAAATCAAGCTACTCTAGGAAAAGATACCCCTATCTTGATAGTAGATGATGAAGCAAGTATTCGCCTAACTTTCGAGATGTTTTTGGCTCGTGCAGGGTATGGACCAATAACAACTGCTTCAACATTGGACGAAGCACTCATCGCAATCAAAGAAAATGAGTTTGATCTTATTATCAGCGACATTGTGCTGGAAGGAGAAAGAGGGACTGATCTTCTCCGTAAAATACGAGACTCCGGTGTGGAGTGTCCAGTGGTTATGGTTACCGGTTTTCCAAATTTGGATACTGCAGCTGAGGCTGTTCGATATGGTGCCTTTGATTATATTTCCAAACCAGTAAACAAGGAAACGTTGCTTAAATTTGTCCAACAGGCCCTGAAGCATTGGAAACTGGAAAATGAAAAAAAACAATTGTTATTTGAAAATGAAAAATTTAAGCGCTATCTTGAGGCAATCTTCAGTTCTGTACGTGATGCGATTATTACAATAGACAATGAAATGAATATTGTGCAGCTCAATGATACAGCTAAGCAATGGCTTCACTATTCAGATGAAGATAAATTGGTAAATCTTGAATCTTATCTAGGCGAAATGGGTACAGCCTGTTTTCAGGACGCAAAGCAAGTATTAACCACCAGGCTGGAGGTAAGAGAACATCAAGTAGAATGTAAAAAACGTGATGGGAATTTAAGAATTATAAGTCTTAATGCTGCGCCGTTGGAAGATGGATTCGATGAATTTAATGGTGTTGTTATCGTAGCACGGGACATCACTTTGCCTGAACCTGTTGTCGCTAGTCATTCCAGGAATCGATTTCATGGCTTTATAGGTTGTAGTGGGGCAATGCAGCATGTTTATAATTTAATAGCAAATGTAGGGAAAGTAGATACCGCTGTCCTGGTGACAGGTGAGTCCGGAACTGGTAAGGAGCTGGCAGCTGAAGCATTACATGCAGAAAGTCAGAGGCGTGATATGCCTCTTGTTAAAGTAGACTGTGCTGCAATGCCAGAAGAATTATTGGAAAGTGAGCTTTTCGGACATAGAAAGGGAGCCTTTACTGGTGCTGATAGAGATCGTCCCGGTAGACTCCTTCAGGCAGACAACGGTACCCTTTTTCTGGATGAGATTGGAGATATTTCACCACGCATGCAACTGCGTTTGCTCAGGTTTCTTCAAGAAAAAACGTTTACTCCGGTTGGGCAAGATACCCATGTATCTGTTAACGTTAGAATTGTTGCCGCGACTAATGTAAATTTTACAGAAAAAGTTAAAGATGGAAGTTTTCGAGAAGATCTCTATTACCGGTTAAAAGTTGTAGAGGTTAAATTGCCTCCTCTACGTGATAGAAAGAGCGGTATACCTATTCTTGTACATCATTTTCTTTCTATGTTTCGAGAAAAACTCAATCGCAATATCCATGGTATTTCTGATCAGGCTCTGGAGGCGCTTGCTCGTTATTCATGGCCGGGGAATGTTCGGGAATTGCGTCATATAATTGAGAGAGCCTGTGTCTTATGTGATGGTCCCACTATTTCCTTAGAACACTTTCCCGAGGAAATACAAAAAACGGCAGATCAGCTTCTCGAACAGGTGGCA
>JAQYVF010000021.1 GCA_030145625.1 Desulfocapsa sp.
ATGGCTTGAGGTAACTGTTGATCTTTTGTTCCAGTTGGTTCAGATTCATTGACAGTAATATCACTGGTAAGTGCGGTGCCGCTATTATCAAAGACACGCATACGGGTATCGATATCGGCATCAGCTGCTTCTGTCTCGCAGGTCCAGGTAATGACGAAGCCACCATCTGCCAAAGCGGCTGCCTGGGGGGACTCCTGGTCCAGGGTGGTGGTTGTGGAGGCAGTTATAACAGAACCAAGAGCTGCGCCACTGGAGTTAAACATCTGATAAAAAATGCCATCGCCATCGCCATCAAATGACGTTGGGATATCTGTATTGTTGCGAGTCTCCCAAACTGCCACAAAATTCCCATTACTGAGCTCAGTGACACTTGCATTCTCCATAAATCCAGTATCGTGGGTGCCCCCTGCCAATACGATACTTGCGGTTAATGGATCCCCGGCAGCAGCTCTTCCAACAGTGGGAAGCAGCAATGAAAATGTCATTATTAGGCTAAGGAGAGAGAGGGGAATTCGTACAGGAAAAGACGCCATAGTATACCTCACCAAAAGTTAAAGAACACAAAATATGGTGGTTGATGATAACCGGAGGCGATAAATAATTGTCTTTTGGGCTGTCTCAAAAAATAAACTGTAAATCCCCTCTCTTTATCTAATTAAATGTAATGCTATCGTATTTTATTTTCTTTATCTATGGTTTTTTAAAAAAAATCTATTGATATGATTCACTAATGCTGAGAGAAATACATGAATTAATTTGTTAGGTTACAGGATTCTTCTTCACGCGCCATTTTGTATTTCTTGATTAGCAGATCTTGACTGGAGACTGATAAGAAATGATAAGAAATCGCTTTGCCGAGCAAGCGATCAGGAAAAGTAAAAATGCTCAAAAGACCATTTTTCACTTCAAAACAGTCCGAAAAAATGCCTTTGTCTCTCGATGATACGATGGGAATCCGGCGAGGCCTGTAAGCAGACACATCGATAATTTTCACCTCATCGACGCCCTCCCCTTCAGTTCCGTTAACCTCTTCTGCTCTTTTCCGCCGTTCTCCCCGCATACGATTTGAATACCAGCCATGCTAGCGGACAAGCTGAAAACTTCTTTCAGGAATATGCTGGGTAATGGCAGCAATAAACTCTTCTGCTGTGAAAATGGAAAAATTCTTTTTGTTTTTGCCGTGAGTTATTTTAGATCGATAGACAAGCATATCGGTTTTATCGTTATAGCCGAGCTTCGAAGTAGAAAAAGGACTTCGGATGATATACTGCGAAAGGGCCGTCAAGCCAGTCTGATCACCCCTTGCAATCCGAACAGAGTTGTCCACATTGAAACCGGAAGTATACCGCCATTTCATAATCATGGTGACAAATGTCTCCTGTTTCGTTCACTCACTGCTCGGCCATAAAGGGCTGGCACTGGAGAAGACTGCAGGAAGTTATTAAAACAAACGACTGCAGGGGCCGCTGGGTGTTCCAGGGTTCAGCAGCAAGGCTTTCTGCTGGGGACGATCTGAAGTAGGAGTGGCTTCAGCCACGAACAGCGTCCCACACTGCGCCAATAGTCAAGTGGAACGCGCCGAGTCTGTTCGCGGATAAATCCGCTCCTACTGGAAAAACACAACTGTTTTTGCTCTCTTTCCTTAGGCCACACGGTATCCCCGTGCAGAAGTCAGCAAAATGGAGTTCGTCTGAAAGGTGAAGGGCTCGACCTGCTACGGAAAAGAGTAAACACTTCCAACTCTCCTCTTCACCCTTCCAGGCTCCGGCGTACCATCTCAAAGACATCTCCGGAAAGACCATCCTTTGCTGCAATGCGCTGCAACTGCGCCTGCATCAGTTCCTGCCGCTTTTGATCATAGCGTTTCCAGGTGGCAAAGGGGGTGGTCAGACGAGAGGCGATCTGGGGATTACGTGAATCGAGGGTCAGTATCTGATCAGCCAGGAAGCGATAGCCTTCTCCATCGTCACTGTGGAAACGGACATGATTGCTGCCGAAGGCCCCTATCAGTGAGCGGACCTTATTGGGGTTAGCAAGAGAAAAAGCCGGATGATCCATCAGGGCCCGGACCGACTCCAGGGTTTGCGGCAGACTGGAAGTAGCCTGGAGGATAAGCCACTTGTCCATGACCAGTCCGTCTGTTTTCCACTTTTCATAAAAATTATCCAGCAGTTCCTGCCGCTCTGCGATAGCACAGTGGCTAAGGGCCGCCAATACTGCAATGACATCTGTCATATTGCCACCCTTCTCGTACTGGGCAAGGGCGAGCACCACGTCTTCTTGCGCCGGCTGGTCACCGCTCAAGAGGTAGGATAAACAAACGTTCTTCAGGCTCCTGCGCCCCATCTGCTCCGGGGATAGTCCATAGTCACCCTGTTCCCGGTTTGCATCGCGGGTTGCCCTGAACTCTTCCTGCAGGGTCGCAGCCAGTTCCTGACGAACAAATTTACGGGCAAGGTGCAGGTTGTCCGGATCGACAATATCCATCTGCTGGGCAAGATAACTCTCTTCCGGTAAGGTTAGGGCCATGGCCAAAAGCGACCTGTCGGTCTCTGTATCCCCAAGAATCTTTCCGACAGCGTCAACAAAGAGTGGATCCAGGGCAAGGGATTCTCCCCGCTCCCGCTTAGCAGTCAATTCCAGGATAATCGATCCACTCAAACGCAAGGCGGCATCCCATCGATTAAATGGATCATTGTCATGGGCCATGAGGAAGGCAAGCTGTTCACGTCCCTGCCCGGTGTCTGCCTTGACCGGAGATGTATAACCACGAAGGAAGGAAAGCATTGGCTGCTCCTGGAATCCCTTAAACGTAAAGGTCTCCTCTTCCTGCCGCAGCTCCAAAAGATTTGAGGCCAGCGAAATATCTTTTCCTGAACGGTCAAGGAGACCAAAGGCCACCGGGATATGAAACGGTTTTTTGCTCTCCTGTCCCGGAGTTGGGGGACAGCTCTGTCGTATCTTCAGGGTATACTCTTCCTCTCCTTGATTCCAATCTTCTTTCACCTGAAGCAGTGGAGTTCCTGACTGACTGTACCAGAGTTTAAACTGGTCCAGATCAACAGCGGAGGCATCAGCCATGGCAGCAGCAAAGTCATCACAGGTCACGGCCTGCCCGTCATGTCTGGCAAAATAAAGATCCATGCCCTTGCGGAAATTTTCCGCACCGAGCAGGGTGTGCATCATGCGAATAACCTCGGCTCCCTTGTTATAGACCGTCACCGTATAAAAATTATTGATTTCCACATAGGAATCGGGACGTACCGGATGGGCCATGGGACCGGAGTCCTCACGAAACTGAAAATTGCGCAGGATCCGGACATCGTCAATGCGCTGTACCGCTCTCGAATTCATGTCTGCCGAGAACTCCTGATCGCGAAAGACGGTGAGCCCCTCTTTGAGGCTGAGCTGAAACCAGTCGCGACAGGTGACCCGGTTACCGGTCCAGTTGTGAAAATATTCGTGGGCAATCACTCCCTCTATTCCCAGATAATCCTGGTCTGTTGCCGTTTCCTTGCTCGCCAGGACATACTTGGAATTAAAGACATTGAGTCCCTTGTTTTCCATGGCCCCCATATTGAAATCATCCACGGCCACGATCATGAAGGTATCCAGATCATATTCCAGACCAAAGACCTCTTCATCCCACTGCATGGCTTTTTTCAGAGAACGCATGGCATGATCACATTTCTCACGGTTTCTGGCCTGCACATAAATGCGCAGATCGATGTTTCGCCCGGAGCGGGTACAAAAAGTATCCTGAATAAAAACAAGATCCCCTGCCACTAGGGCAAAGAGATAACAGGGTTTGGGAAAGGGATCCTGCCATACCGCATAATGGCGACCACCGGAGAGGCCACCCTCTTCCAGGAGATTGCCATTGGAAAGGAGAACGGGGCAACTCTCTTTATCCGCTTCAATACGGGTGGTAAAGCGGGCCATCACATCAGGCCGATCCAGATAATAGGTGATCTTGCGGAACCCTTCGGCCTCGCATTGGGTGCAAAAGTTGCCACTGGAACGATAGAGTCCTTCCAGGGCGGTATTGGCATCGGGGTAGATTTTGGTGGTCGTCTCCAGAACAAACCTGTCCGGAGTTTCGTGGATGGTCAAGCCGTCCTTATCCTTTACGTAGGCATCTGGCGAAAGCTCTTGGTCATCTATTGCCAGAGAAAGAAGTTCAAGTTCCTGCCCATCCAGAATAAGTGGTGCCGCTCCCTGGTAGGCATCATTTTTCCTTAGAGAACTCAAGGCACGAACCACACACTCTTTATCAGTGAGAATAAAGGTCAGGTTAATCTCGTCGATCAGATAGGGCGGTACTTGATAATCTTTTCGATAGATGGTGGAATGAGCTGTCTCAGTCATATTTTTTCCCTTTATAGAATGGACTGTCCAGCTTTGGCATTGACAGCCCTGTCCATTTCATTATATTTTCTCTCCAATATAGACGGAGAAATTCCGCAAGCACTGTAACCAACCACAGTGTACCCAACAATATGTTATCAGCTACACATATACAATAAATTGGTATAGGTGCCTCATATTTTCACAATTGTCTGCATCCGCCACAGCCTCGCTGTGCAAAGGCAAGCAATCGTGGAAAGATGGTATGCCTGTGACAGTTTATCATTATTCACCATAGCAAACTTGAGGGATTCCCCCCATGATCACAATTAATGAGCATTACCTTAAGCTCCAGGCCTCCTACCTCTTTTCAAATATTGCCAAACGCGTCAACGCCTTTCAGGAGGCCAATCCGGATAAAGAAATCATCCGCCTGGGAATCGGTGATGTCACCCGTGCCCTACCCCAGGCCTGCACCAACGCCTTCCACAAGGCCATCGACGAGATGGCCACGGACTCAGGTTTCCATGGATACGGCCCGGAACAGGGCTATGAATTTCTTCGTTCAGCCATTGCCAAAAATGATTTTCAAGCCAGAGGAGCCGATATCTCAGCAGACGAAATTTTTGTCAGCGACGGTGCCAAATGCGATACCGGTAATATCCAGGAAATCTTCACCACGGACATCAAGGTTGCCATCCCCGATCCGGTTTACCCGGTCTACCTCGACACCAATGTCATGGCAGGCCGAACAGGCAACTTTGCAGACGGCAGGTATCAGGGTCTCATATATCTCGATTCGAAAAAAGAAAACAACTATGTCCCCAGCCTGCCAAGCGAAAAGCCGGACCTCATATACCTCTGTTTCCCCAATAATCCAACCGGTTCCACCATCACCAAGGCAGAACTGAAGACCTGGGTTGATTATGCCAGGGAAAACAAGGCACTCATCCTCTTTGATGCCGCCTACGAGGCCTTTATTCGCGACGAATCCTTGCCCAAATCCATCTATGAGATTGAAGGAGCACGGGAGGTGGCCATTGAATTTCGTTCCTTTTCCAAGAACGCCGGGTTCACCGGAACCCGTTGCGCCTACACCGTGGTTCCCAAAGAATGCTACGCCTTTGATTCCAAAGGTGAAAAGCACTTCATTCACCCATTATGGAATCGTCGCCACTGCACCAAATTCAACGGGGTCTCCTACCCTGTTCAGCGTGCGGCAGAGGCCGTCTACAGCGAAGAGGGCAAAGCCCAGACCAAGGCCCTGGTTGCCGGTTATATGAAAAACGCCGATCTCATCGCCAGTGAGATTAAGAAACTGGGATACGATTTTGTCGGTGGAGAAAATTCCCCCTATATCTGGATCGAAGGCAAACGGGATTCCTGGGAATTCTTCGACATGCTCCTTAACAAAGCTGGAGTAGTCTGTACCCCCGGCGCTGGATTTGGCAAATGCGGAGACGGCTACATCAGACTCTCCGCCTTCAACTCCTACGAGAATGTAGAAAAAGCCATGACCAGAATCAAAGCAGCACTGGCCTGAGAGAGGAAAACTCGTTCAAGCAGCAAGCAAAACGGCTCAAAGGAGAAAAGTAAATAGAGCTGCGCTCTCTTCCTATGGGAGCTGATTTATCCGCGAATGAGGTGTCGTTGCGGACCGCTTGTCTGGTTAAGCAGTACGGGGTTTGTTCGCGGTTGAAACCGCTCCTACATAGAGAGGAAATCAATCGCTGTTAACTGCCTGCCAATATTGAAGAGCTTCCATCACACACTTTCACATCCACCGACGCCAAATCGGTGGATGTGAAGTTTGACTTTAGAGGACCAAAATAAACTCAATTAGAGATGTTACCTTCAACCTTCAGCCTCTCCCTCCCAACAACTCCATTTTTCCACTCTCAACTTTCAACTGTCCTCTTCCAGTTCTGCCGGCATAAAACTGATACGTTCCTCTTTACCGCTCATCTCCTGAAATTTTCCAAATCCCAAGGCCTGTAAAAATTGTATAACTCCCTGTACCAATCGTTCCGGGGCCGAGGCCCCGGCAGTAATGCAAATGGTGGAAACCGACTCCAGCCACTGCATATCAATATCAGTCTCGTCATCAATGAGATAACCGCACATCCCTGCCCGTTCACCCACTTCACGCAATCTATTGGAGTTGGAACTGTTCTTCGACCCCACAACCAGCAGCATCTCACCACTCTTTGCCAATTCCAATACTGCCTTCTGCCGGTTCAGGGTCGCATAACAGATATTCGATTTCAATCCCTGGATATCTGCAAAACGATTCAGTAAAATATTTCTAATTCCGGAGATATCATCCTGACTTAAAGTGGTCTGGGTTACATAGGCAACCCGGGAGGAATCCTTCACCTGTACACTGGCCGCATCCTCTTCCGAGGTAACGATATGGACGCCACCCTCAACTCGCCCTGCAGTTCCTTCAACCTCAGGATGACGATGATGGCCGATAATCAAGACATCATAGCCTTCACCATGATACCTCTCCACCATGCGGTGAACAGAACCAACAAGGGGACAGGTCCCGTCAATGGTTCGCAGGCCAAGTGTTTTTGCACGCTCCTCTGTGGCCACCGACACACCATGGGCACTGAAAATACAGATAGCTCCTTTCGGCACCTCTTCCATATCATCGACAAAAACCACTCCCAAATCTTCAAGTTCCTGGACCACATGTTTGTTGTGAACAATTTCATGCAGGACATAAACTGGAGCCCCATATTGTTTGACTGCCAATTTGACAGTAGCAATTGCCCTTTCCACTCCTGCACAAAACCCTCTAGGATTAGCCAGAATAATTTTTTTAAAAATATTTCCCATTAAGTCCCCTGTTTATTTTAAAAAAACAATTACCTGAAAAACTATACTATTAGGAAAGAGAATTATACAATATCATTCCAATCTTCAAGGATCTTCCTTTTCACCAAACAATCTTTTTTCATTTTTGATTTTTTATTTTCCGTTTGACTTGCTATAATATAGCGTCTAGCATCTATTAGGATTAGGCATTCCAAAGACTTCCAAGAACATTTCTCAATACAACAGGAAAATAAATTATGACTTCGTCACAAGCATTTACAGTAACTCAACCAACCCGGATTCAATTCGGAACCGGATCCATTGCAGATCTTGGTAAGACAGTTAAAGATTTTAACGGGACCAATGTCTTTCTTGTCGTGGATCCTGGCCTTGTTAAAGCAGACCTGATCTCTCCCATCACCGCTCCTCTGGAAAAAGATAAAATCCCTTTTACCCTATATGATAACATTGATCCGGAACCCGGCCTGAAACTGGCAGACAAAGGCTACAAACTTGCTAAAAAAGCGGGTTGTGACTGTGTGGTTGGCGTTGGTGGCGGCTCAGCCATGGATGTAGCCAAGGCAATTGCAATCCTCCTCACAAACGGTGGCAAAGCCGTAGATTATCTTGGTCTGGGACTCATCAAAAAACCGGGCGTACCTAAAATCATGGTCCCCACCTCTGCCGGAACAGGGGCCGAAGTGACCTTCACTGCAGTCTTTATCAATGAAAAGACAGGCTCCAAGGGAGGAATGAACGGTGACCCGCTGTACCCCGACGCCGCGATCCTTGACCCTGAACTCACCCTCAGTCTGCCGCCTCATGTCACGGCCTTCACAGGTATCGATGCCCTTACCCATGCACTGGAGGCCTATACCTCCACGCAGGCCCATATCATTTCCGAAATGTATTCACTCGAAGCCATCAGTCTCATAGCCGGGAGCCTGCCGGCGGCCTTTGCCAATGGTTCTAATCTTCAGGCCCGCTCCGATATGCTCATGGGCTCACTACTCGGTGGCAAGGCACTCGCCACAGCAGGAGTAGGATTGGTCCATGCCATGGCCTACCCCATGGGAGGCATGTTTGGTATCCCCCATGGACTTGCAAATGCAGTTCTCCTTCCCTATGTAGTTGAATACAACCAGATAGGAAATATGGAAAAATTTGCCATCCTGGCTGAAATACTTGGCCAAAACACCGATGACCTGACCCAGCGTGAGGCAGCAAGTCTCTGTGCCGAGGCCCTGTTTGAACTAAACGCCGATGTAGGTATTCCAGCCACCCTCAAAGATCTTGATATCCCCTATGACAAGATCCCTGAAATGGCTGAAATTGCCCTGACCGTGACCCGCCCTGTGGAAAACAACCCCAGACAACCTACACTGGAAGAAGTCATATCTATTTATGAAGCAGCCTATGATGGTACACCCTTCTAGAATTTGACAGAATCGGAAAAAGTCGGGTTCTTTGATGACAGAGTTAACTTTTCCTTATACGAGGCATGCAAATTTGATACACTGAGAATAAGATACATTCCAGTATGTCAAATTTGCAGCAATGAAGCAGAGAAATAACGTTAACGACGCCATCAAAAAAACAGTACAGTAAAAATTCACGGGCAGCTCCCCTGCCCAAACAACCCTCTACAAGGAGCAACAAACATGAACAAGTTGTTTGGAGTAATGTCGGCAATCTGCCTGAGTACGGTCATGACCTTTGCCTCAGCTGGTGATTCGTATGCAAAAAAGCGTATCGTCTTTGGTGGTGGTCCAGCCGGTGGTACTTTTCAGGTTGTAGCCAATGCCATTCAGGTTTACAAACCTGTCAAAGAAATAACTGACTTCAAAGTCAAAGCCCAATCTTCGGCAGGCTCTGTTGAAAACCTGCGTAAGGTTAATGCAGGCAAAATGGATTTTGGTGTTGTTTACTCAGGGCATGTCTACCTGGGAGCCAACGGCCTGATGAAAAACGATACCAAAAAATACGAAAACGTCCTGGCCGTTTCCTATCTTTACGGTGCTCCTGCTCAACTTGTTGTCCGCAAAGACTCCGGGATCAAATCTGTTAAAGATCTCGAAGGCAAAAAAGTCGGTGTCGGCAATGCCGGCTCCGGTGCATTTGCCAACTGTGAACTCTTCTTCAGCCACATGGGCGTCTGGGACAAAATAGAACGGAATGCCATGGGCTACAACGATGCCGCAGCAGCATTCGGCAACAATCAACTTGATGCTTTCTGGCTCTTCACCGCCTTCCCTTCAGGAGCCGTTATCATGGCGGCCCAGACCAATGATATCGCCATGGTCGACCTTGAATCCGATGCCATTTCATCAGGGTTCTATGAAAAATACCCCTACTTCTCCAAACTCAGCGTCCCAGCCGGTACCTACAAAGGTGTTGATACAGCGACCCCTTCCTTTCAGGACTCGGCCCTGTGGGTAGCCAACAAAGATGTGCCTGAAGATGTAGTCTATAAACTGCTCTCCGTCATCTATACCGACGAAGGACTGGCCCATATGGTTGGCCAGAAAAAGACCTTTAAAGAGATGTCCATCAAAAACGGTGTCAACGGCATCGTAACTCCAATGCATCCAGGTGCCATTAAATTCTGGAAAGAAAAAGGTATTCTGTAATTTCATCTTTCATGATTCCAGCAAGCGGCAGGGCAATACCCACCCTGTCGCTTGCTGGAAATGAGGCACGGAACAGAGAAGAGAGTGCGTTGTCCCCTCTTCCCTGTTCCGTGCTCCATATTCTTTTACAATCACACCATAGATGAGGTCTCCCTTTGTATGATGAGTTAAAACGATTTGAGCAGATACTCTTCGATGTCTGCGCCATCGGCCTGCTATTTTTTTACTCCTATGCCGCAGTCATCTCCCCAGCAGCAACCCAGTACCATCGTGGAATATATGTCATCATCACCTATGTTCTAGTCTTCCTCCTCTACCGCTCAAAAACTATAATAGGACGGGTGGTTGACTACATCTTTATCATCCTTTCAATTCTCAGCATCAGCTACTGGATCTATAATTTTGAGGCCATCAACTACCGGACAGGGGCAGAGACACCACTGGACATGGGTATAGCCGTTGTCGGCGTTCTCCTAGGTATTGAGCTTGCCCGACGGGTGGTAGGCAACGTCTTTGTCATTATCGGTGTTATCATGCTCAGTTACGGTGTTTATGGTGATTACATGCCAGACCTGGTCTCCCACGCCGGAGACACCTTTCCCTCCCTCTGTACCTCTATTTTTTATAAGAGCGATGGAATTTTCGGGATCATGGCCAACGTCCTTGCCACCTATATCCTTCTCTTTGTCCTCTTCGGTGCCTTTCTTGAAAAATGTGGGGCCCAGAAATTCTTCATAGACTTTCCCCTGGCAGCAGTGGGGCACAAAATCGGAGGACCGGCCAAGGTTGCAGTCATTGCCTCCGGCCTCTTTGGTTCCATCTCCGGCAGTGCAATTGCCAATACCGTCTCCACCGGAGCCTTCACCATTCCCATGATGAAAAAAGCTGGCTTCAAGCCCCATATTGCCGGAGGAATTGAACCTGCGGCCTCCATCGGTGGTATGTTCATGCCTCCGATCATGGGAGCCGGTGGCTTTATCATGGCCGAGCTCACCGGCCTTCCCTACTCCCGTATCATGCTGGTGGCCCTTTTTCCTGCCATCATGTACTTTTTCTCCGTCTTTGTTATGGTCCACTACGAGGCAAAAAAGAACAACATTGTCGGAGAAAAATCAGAACGCAACGCCTGGGAAATATTCAAAGCCGAGTGGTATTATACCATTCCTCTTATCATAATCACCATCTTCATGCTCTATGGCTACTCTCCAGGCTACTCGGCAATCCTCGGACTTGCTTCCTGTATCGTGATTTCCTGGTTTCGCAAAGAGACCCGTATCGGCCCCAAGGAGTTTCTTGAAGCTGCCAGATCAGGAGCCGAATCCAGTCTCAAAATAGGGGCTACTGTGGGTGTCATCGGTATCATCATCGGTGTACTTACCTTCAGCGGACTGGTCCTTACCTTTGCCGACATTGTTATTGAACTTGCAGGCGGTTCACTTGTCATGACCATACTACTCATCGCCCTCGCTTCTCTAGTACTGGGGATGGGTGTTCCGGTCACCGCTGCCTACCTGATTACTGCAGTGGTTGCAGTCCCGGCATTGATTCACCTTGGGGTGAATGAACTCGCCGCTCATATGATCGTTTACTGGCTTTCTCAGGATTCAAACATTACGCCTCCAGTCTGTATTGCCGCTTTTGCCGGTGCAACGATTGCCAAGGCCAATATGTGGAAAACTGCCTTTTCCGCCTTCAAATTCGCCAAATTCCTCTACCTGGGTCCTTTCCTTTTCGGTTTTGTGCCGGGATTTTCTCTCACCGGGACCCCAGCAGATATCATTAAGACCTTTATTCTTATTATTTTTGGTACCTGGCTCTATTCTTACCTCCTCAGCGGTATCTGGCTGAAATCAATTTTCAGCAGAAAACAGGCTGCATAATGCTCAAAGGTGAGCAGGGAATTACATTATATATTCCCTGCTCACCTCACCTCCCTGCCCTTTGAACAAAAAAATCTCCACATGAACCCACAATAAAAAAAGCACACGACAGATCGCTTATATTCTCCCACCACATTTTTGTTGTTCCAGTTCCAAAAAACCTACCCCCGCCAGGACAATAGCGGTTTAAGATTATCATCCAGCAGTCCATCACAGATAAACCTCATTGACTCACACCTTGAAATACAAAAGAAAATCATCCAAAATACTTCGTTAGTAACGAACTGATTAGATGAATTTATTTTTTCCGATCTTGAAAAAAACTCTCTAAACTCCACCGCAATGTTTCATACCCTTTTTTCCATAAATGTATTACTTAAATGAGCTCCGACCCTCTTATGAGGACGTAACTTAAATTCTGCTGCGATCTCCCACCAAGAAGATACGGAATTAACTGTTCCGCAACACCACAGAGAAGCAGTTATACTCCGATGTTTTACACGATTGCTGCATATACCTGAATAGCTCTCAACAGGAAGAATCATGAAGCGAATAGAAAACTGGGTAGGCCAATTAGTGATCAAATATCGTTGGCTGTTTATTCTAGGCCTGCTGGCTATTGCTCTGATGTCTGCAAGCGGCATGCGTTTTCTTACATTCTCCAATAACTCTCGCATGTACTTCTCCAAAGATAACCCCCAACTTCAAGCCCTGGAAGCCCTGGAACAGACATATACCAGGGTCGAAAATGTCCTGTTTATCATCGCCCCAAAATCAGGCAATGTATTTGAACCTCAAACTCTTGCAGCCCTGGAATTTCTCACTGAAGAATCATGGAAGATACCCTTTTCAAGCCGGGTGAATTCGCTGAGCAATTATCAACATACCCGTGCACTTGCAGATGACCTTATCGTTGAAGATCTTATCCGAAATGCAAACGCACTTACCAATAAGGAGATAGGGGACATAAAGGCTGTTGCCCTTGCAGAACCCATGCTCCTCAACAGCATGATTGCCAAAGATGGAAGTGTCACCGCCGTCAATATCAATATTATCAAACCGGAGGATAGCAGCTACGAAACCAAAAAAGTCAGTACTGCTGCTGTCCAATTGAAAAAGACAATGGAAGACACCTATCCGTTTCTCGACATCTACCTCTCTGGAGGAGTGATGATAGACAGTGCCTTTGGGGAAGCGCCGGTAAGGGATATGCGAGCCCTTATTCCTCTCATGTTTACCCTTCTGCTGGGTCTCCTTGTTGTTTCACTGCGTTCAGTAATGGCCACCTCATGCACCCTCCTGGTTATTATCCTCTCAGCATCCACCGGACTAGGGCTTGCCGGTTGGTTGGGAATTGCTCTCACACCCGCCTCCGCTAATGCACCCGTGATTATCCTTACCTTGGCTGTTGCGGATTCCATTCATATCCTGGTCACCATGTTTCATCAAATGCGCCAAGGCACAAATCGCCACAACGCCATCCGGGAATCCATCCGCATCAATTTCCAGCCTGTCCTTGTCACCAGTGTGACCACAGCCATTGGTTTCCTGACCATGAATTTTTCAGACGCTCCTCCCTTTCGTGATCTTGGTAATATTGTAGCAATGGGTGTCTTATCCGCCTTCATCTACTCCGTCTTCTTCTTGCCTGCCCTTGCTGCCGTTCTTCCTTTGACAACAAAACAAGACAATCACAGCCAGAGCCATCTCTTTGTCCGGCTAGCTGATTTTGTTATTACCTGGCGCTCTCCTGTCTTCTGGTCCATGCTCATCCTCATCATTCTCAGCACTACCGGAATATCAAAGATACGACTCAATGATGAATTCATCAAATATTTTGACCGAAGTTATGATTTCCGCGTGGCATCCGACTTTTCAGCCGAACATCTCACCGGCCTGGAGATCATAGACTGGGCCCTGGAGTCCGGTGAAGAAGGAGGAATCAACGAGCCTGAATACCTGAAAACAGTTGATGCCTTTGCCCAGTGGTTTCGCTCTCAGCCGGAAGTAAGACATGTCTACACCTTCACCGATATCATGAAACGCCTGAATCAAAACATGCATGGCGATGACCCTGCCTGGTATCGCCTCCCGGAAGAGAGGGATCTTGCCGCCCAATACCTGCTCCTTTACGAGATGAACCTGCCCTTTGGGCTGGACCTCAACAACCGCATCAATCTTGACAAATCAGCCACCAGAATGACCGTCTCCATCCCTAATATCGGCACTGCCGGAGTACTTGACCTGGAACGGCGTGGTCGAAAATGGCTCGAAGACAATGCACCATCAATGAGCACCTATGGATCCGGGCTTTCCATCATATTCTCCTACATATCGGCCAGGAATATCCGTTCCATGCTCAAAGGCTCTGTCATTGCCCTTTTCCTTATCTCCCTGATTATGATTATTGTCCTGAAAGACCTCAAACTCGGAACACTCAGCCTACTGCCGAATCTTTGTCCTGCTTTCATGGCCTTTGGCATCTGGGGATTTTTTGTGGGTCAAGTAGGACTCGCTGTGTCAGTACTAATTGCCATGACCCTTGGGATAGTGGTCGATGATACCGTCCATTTTCTCACTAAATACCAAAGGGGTCGCAAAGAACATGGGATGAATTCGGAAGAAGCAGTCCGCTATGCCTTCAAAACTGTGGGATCTGCCATGTGGATCACCACCATAGCCCTGGCGGCTGGGTTCACGATTCTCTCTTTTTCCGGATTTCAGATCAACTCCCATATGGGGTCGATGACAGCCTTAACCATAAGTCTTGCCCTGCTGCTGGATTTTTTCTTTTTACCAGCCCTGCTCTTAAAACTGGACCAATAACTTATCTCCCTTTAGCCAATACGTTTACCTGGAGTCCGACAGATGAAAACATCGCTCATAATCCTTTTCTTTTGCGTAACAGCCCTCATGAGTTCCCATGCATTTTCGGAAACAGCTGAAGAAAAAGGCCTGGCCATTGCCATTGAAGCCGATCTCAGGGATAAAGGATTTTTTGATTACACAGCAGATATGGAGATGATCCTGAAAAACAAACACGGTAAAGAGAGTAAACGCTCCATCCGCATCAAGACCCTTGAGGTAGCAGACGATGGTGACAAAAGTCTTTCTATCTTTGACACCCCAAGAGACGTAAAAGGAACTGCATTTCTCACCTTTTCCCATAAGATTGGCGATGATGATCAGTGGCTCTATCTTCCTGCCCTGAAACGGGTAAAACGGATCAATTCCCGCAACAAATCCGGATCCTTTATGGGAAGTGAATTTGCCTATGAAGACATTGCCAGTCAGGAAGTGGAAAAATACACCTATAAACACCTGAGAGAAGAACAGTACCAGGGCCAGGACTGTTTAGTCGGAGAAAGCTACCCGGTAGACCAGAAGAATTCCGGATATACCAAACGCATAACATGGACCGACAAAAAGGAATACCGTGTCCTCAAAATGGAATATTACGATCGTAAACAGAGCCTGCTCAAGACCCTTATCACTGAAGATCATCAGCAATATCTGAACAAATACTGGCGGCCTGGTATGATGCACATGGTGAATCACCAAACCGGAAAATCCACCACCCTGCTCTGGAAGAACTATCAGTTCCACACAGGACTCACAGACAAGGATTTCAACAGTACCAGCTTGAAACGTGCTAGATAATACACATCCCAATATACATTCGCCCTTTCACTCCCTGCTCAGGCAATTCCTGCAGACACTCCTTTTCTGCACTTTTGCGACCTTCTTTCCTGCCTTGAACGTAATGGGCCTGGAAATGGATGGCGACCTCTCTTTACAGGGACGCCTCTTTCTCCAGGACGGAGCCTTTTCCGGTCAGGAAGATGCCTCAGCCTCAATGGCCGCCAACCTCGACATCTATCATGACTTCACGTCCGACTTCAGTCTCACCCTGGCTGCCTTTTATCGTCTTGATTCTTCAGACAGTGCACGCAGCCATGGCGATCTGCGGGAAGCAAACCTACTCTATCTTGCTGAAAACTGGCAACTCAGCGTAGGCCTTGGCCGGGTATTTTGGGGAGCAACCGAATTTGTCCATCTCGTGGATATCATCAATCAAACCGATCAGGTTGAATCCCTGGACGGTGAAGAAAAACTGGGCCAACCCATGGTCCATCTTGTTATTCCAAAAGAGTGGGGAACCATGGAGGGCTTTCTCATGCCCTGGTTCAGAGAGCGTACCTTTCCAGGTGAAAATGGTAGGTTCCGCTCACCGCTCCCGGTAGACACGGATCATCCGGTGTACGAAAGCAGCAGTGAAGAGCATCACCTGGACCTGGCCCTGCGTTACAGCACCTCCCTTGCCAATAGTGATATCGGTCTTTACTACTTTAATGGCACAGCCCGCGACCCTGTCCTGCTTTTCTCATTCAACCAGGCAGGGGAACCTCTTCTCTCGCCCTATTACGAACAGATCGGCCAGTCCGGGCTTGACCTGCAACTGGTAGCAGGGGAATGGCTGTTCAAAGGAGAAGCCCTCTACCGGATCGGACAGAGCCGCTCCTTTGCCGCCACTACCTTTGGCTTTGAGTATACCCTGCCGGGACTGGGCGATTCCCTGATGGATCTCGGCCTGATCGCTGAATACGTCTACGATGATCGCGATAACGGCTGGCTCCCCACTATCTATGACAATGACCTCATGGGCGGACTGCGTCTTTCCGTTAATGACATGGATGATTCGACCATCCTTCTTGGAGTAATCAAAGATCTCAACTATTCTTCGACCATCATCGGCCTCGAAGCAAGCCGCCGCCTGGGCGACAACATCCGCCTCAACCTGGACGCATCCTTCTTTCTCGACATCTCCCCTCAAGATCCGGCATACAGCCTGGCCAGAGACGACTTCTTTAGTCTAGAACTGATCTGGTATTTTTAGTCTCCGTTTCTCCCAAAGGGCCTCAGCCAAGTATTCCTTAAAGAATCTTTCTTCTTTCCGCTTGTATCTTTTACGAGGGAGGACTATAAGGCCATTTTCGCTAACTTTTTCACAGAGTGCCGGGACATGGAAAAAAACAGGGGACTATTGGCCGCATTGGGAGCATTTGTTATGTGGGGACTGCTCCCCCTCTACTGGAAGGCCCTCTCCTCTGCCATTCCCATCGAGATCCTCTGTCATCGGATTACCTGGTCTACACTTGTGACCATACTTCTCCTGATTTTCTGGAAAAGAACAGGTACACTGCTCAATGCCTTGAGAAAGAAAAAAATCGTTCTCCTTTTTCTTCTCACCTCACTACTCCTATCCACAAACTGGCTGATCTATATCTGGGCAGTAAACAGCGATTATATCGTCGAAACCAGCCTCGGCTACTACATTAATCCCTTGATTAATGTCCTGTTTGGCACACTCTTTCTCAAGGAACGCTTGCGCACTCCCCAGTGGGCTGCCATAATTCTGGCTGCTATCGGTGTCTGTTACCTAACTTTTATCTATGGCCAATTTCCCTGGATTGCTCTTGTTCTGGCCATAACCTTTGGGCTGTACGGACTCCTGCGCAAAATCGCTCCCCTTCCCTCCCTGGAAGGCCTCTGTCTGGAAACCACTATTCTCTGTCTCCCTGCACTCCTTGTTCTTCTCTACCTAGGAAACCATGGCGAGCTGGCATTTACAGAGCAGAACGGAACCATCCGATTCCTGTTCGTGGCCGCCGGAATCGTCACATCCCTGCCACTGATTTTATTTGGTTATGCGGCTCAGAAACTTCCGCTTTCAACCCTTGGGATTATCCAGTATCTGGCCCCGACACTACAGCTCTGTATCGGTATCTTTGTCTACAAAGAACCATTCCCACAGGAACAGATGATAGGCTTTGCTCTGGTCTGGTGCGGCCTGGCAATCTATGGTATGGAAGGAATTATGATTCAGATAGGAAGAAAAAAGGCCAGGCTTGATGCCTAGGAGCCTGGCCTAGAATAGGGCAAGAATGGTCAGGAAGCTAACCATTCCTCAACCTCAGGACTGAGGTAAACATTGTCAAGGAGTTTAGCTGCCCAAGCCTCACCTTCATCTTTCAAAAGTCTGCACAGCCGTACAGCAGTAACCTGAAGTACCGGAAGATCACTCCAGATCACCTCTTTCAGGTAATGCATCTCCAGCGGTTTCAGCTTACCGGTTTCCACAATATCCTTGCAGCCGTCACAGAGAAACAGGGTGTGCTCTTCACTGGGAAGCTCAGGAACAGGCGCTATCTCAATGGAATGAAGCGTCCCATGGGTATGGGAACATAATTCGCACTTTGCCCCTGAACGACGCACCAGGGTTTTACCAAGATAGGATAATTGTTCCAGACGCTGCTGATGTTTTTCGTGGCCTCGAGACATCTTTTTCCCTCTCACTCCCGTAACAGATCGGCCAGTTCTTCCGGGGTCAAAAGCGAACGTAACTCCTGAGAACGACGATCGGCAGAAATACGCTGTTCTCCTCCCTTTCGCCGATCAACTCCCAGACGTATGTTTAACAGTGAGCGTAACCAGGCCATTAGAGAACGACGGACCGGAGGTTCGCCCTCTCGGAAATCAAATCGACGCTCCACGGCGGCCCTTCTCTCAGAAAATGATCGACGTTCACCAACATTTCCCCGTCGGTCAACGCCATCTCCATATCGCATGGCATTATTATATATCATGGCACAATAAACCTAGAGACAGTCCACAGCAGCTACAGATATCCAGCATTTTGATTATAAACGATACACAAATCCAAGGAGAGTGTCAAAGGGCTAACCTTTAGGCCACCTTACAAAATTGCCTTTTCGCCCAAACTCTTCGTTAAGAGAAAATATTGATCCTCGGAATATCAAATATATGCCTGCGGTAAATTTTTTCTCATGCCTCGGTTTTGAACGAAAAATCTAATTTTTCAAGGTACCCTTTAGACATTATAGTATTTCCGGTACCAGGCAACAAAACGCTTCACTCCATCTTCCAAAGAGGTATCAGGTTTATAATCAAAATCCCGAATCAAGTCATCCACGTTGGCATAGGTGGCTTGCACGTCTCCAGGCTGCATGGGGAGAAAGTTTTTATCCGCCTTTTTCCCAATATTTTCTTCAAGGAGTTGAATAAAATAAAGAAGGCGCTCCTTTTTGTTATTACCAATATTATACACCCGATAAGGGCAATACGAAGTTGCAGGGTCCGGGCTCTCACTGTTCCAGGAAAAATTGGGCTCCGCAGGCTTCTGGACAACCCGAGCAACACCTTCCACAATATCGTCAATATAAGTGAAATCGCGCTCCATGTTACCGTTATTAAAGACATTAATCGGATCACCGGCAATTATCGCATTGGCAAAGAGCATAGGTGCCATATCCGGTCTCCCCCAAGGTCCGTAAACGGTAAAGAACCTCAGTCCGGTGCAGGGAAGGCCAAAGAGATGGCTATAGGAATGGGCCATCAACTCATTGGATTTTTTTGAAGCTGCATAGAGAGAAACAGGGTGATTGACGTTGTCATGCTCGGAATATGGCTGATGGGTATTCGCACCATACACTGAACTGGATGAAGCATAGACGAAATGTTTCACTCCGGAATGTCTGCATCCTTCAAGAAGATGGGTGAAGCCAACAATATTGGTATTAATATAGGAGGTTGGATTAACCAGAGAATAGCGAACACCAGGCTGAGCAGCAAGGTTAACCACAGCATCAAAGCTGTGCTTGGAAAAGAGTTCTTCCATGGCCCCACGATCGGAGATATCCAGATCCAGATGCTGATATCCCTCACCGGCTGCAATCCGGGCAAGCCGATCCTGCTTCAGCCCTACATCATAATAATCGGTGACCGTGTCAATCCCAAAGACTTCACAACCGTTCTTCCGGAGTTTTTTTGCCAGAAAGGCACCTATAAAACCGGCTGTACCGGTCACCAATATCTTCTTCATCCGTCCATCAATCATCAAAATCGCCTTCCGGTCCCTTATCACTATCGAGCGTTGCCGCCCGTTCTATAATCTTTTCCTGTGTCCAATCTGCCGGATCTTCTATACGCTGGGCCTTGGCTCCCAAATCATAAGAGCCGGCTTTGAGAATGGCCTCTTTAGCCAAATCGGCAGAACCATCTGCTGAAAAGACATTAACGAGCATATTATAGACAAATTCTTCTACCCTTTTGGCCATTCGCTCACGGATGTCCAGAGGCTGCCCCAGGAGTCTGGTCTCGAAGGGAAGGTTCAGTTGTTTGTAACCGCCTCCGTTCCACCCATTGTCATCGGCATAGGCCACCATCTGCTCCCACATCTCTTCGCTGACTCCTTCTCCTTTGGCTTTGATAAACCGGCCGTTGCTATCAAGAAGGGCATTCCCATAGTCATTGACCTCAAGTCCCCAGGATACCATCTGCAGAGAGGTTGCCACATTCGCTTTTGTGGTGTTGGTTTCACGAGCAATGGCTCGAAGTCGGTCGGAACTGTTTCCAGATGTACCATGCTGAGCACCTGATATACCATAGGTGGCCAGAGCCCGGTGAATCTCACCAGTCAATTCCACCTGAATTCCCTGACCACTGGCCTCGATCCCATGGGTCGTCCCATTGTTGAGTGCAATCCAGTCGGCACTGATTCCATGGGCATTTAAGCCCTTGATCAGAAAGGAGGCATCATCCACCGTAGACAGCCCCTGAGTCCCTTTAATTTCACCCACTTCAGTCTCAAGTCCGGCCCAATCCGGGACATACCTGTTCAATTCCAGGTTGGCCAGAAGATTTTTATCATCGGGCATATGTGAGGCATCAATGGCAATGGAGGTAATCCCAGCATCAAAGATGGTAGGAATTTCAACCTTGGCCATGGCAAGATCACTTTCTCGTTTAATCCCATAATGATCGGCATGAATGGCTACCGGTATGGTGATTCCCAACTCATTACATAATCCATCCACCAACCGGGCCATATTCCAGTAATTGACAGCACAGTAAGCAGAAGCCCCGCCTTCTGAACGGGCAATCTCGATAATAAGAGCAGCATTAGCCCGTTGAGCGGCCTGCAAAGCACCGCGTACAACAAAGTAACTCCGCCCATTGGCAGCCATAGTCATGGCAGCACCTTTAGCCAGGAGCCCCCTGTCAATCACCTTACCGCTGACCAACAGGGCTTGAGAATGGGGGAAAAGTTTTCTGATATTGGGCGGACGCCCTATTTCAAGGATCTTTGCATATTCTACATTGTCACTCATCCAGACCTCCATTAACTGTTATCATCGTTGTGCACTGCTCCTCTCTTATACCGTATCAGAACAAAGAAATCCATAATCAGCGGAAAATGTTTATTCCTTCTTTTCAGGTAATTCCGATCCATCCTGCTCCTCTCCCTGCTCAAGAAAATCGGCAAATGTTTTTTTACCGAAAATCCATACCGCCACCACACTGATTTCATAGAGGACCATAAGCGGGACGCCCATCATCAACTGATTGACCACATCGGGGGTAGGAGTAAGAATGGCGGCGATGATAAAATTAATGAGAATAGCATACTTTCGGTTTCGATTAAGAAAAGGTACGTTTACAATTCCCATTTTCGCAAGAAAAACCATGAGAACCGGCATCTCAAAGATAACGCCAAAGGCTATAAGCAGACGCAAAGCCAGAGAAAAATATTCACTGACGGCAGGCATTGAAGTAAGAAATTCGTTGGAATAACCAACCAGGAAACGAAAAGCAGGAGGAAAAACAACAAAATACCCAAAAGCTGCGCCACCGATGAAACAGAAGGTAGAAAGAATGGTGAATGGCACCAGTACCCGTCTTTCCTGTTTATAAAGGCCGGGGGCTATAAAGAGCCAAATCTGGTAAAAAAGAACAGGACTTGCCAGGAGCAGGCCACAGACCAGGGCGAGCTTTAGATAAAAAAAAACCCTTCTTGATAAGAGGTGAAAATCAGGGAGGTACCATCAGGCAGAACATCAATCAAGGGTTTAAAAAACCAGGTACCGATGGGTTTGATAAATCCATAGGAGAGAACAAAACCGGCGATAACCGCAAGAAATGATTTAATGAGACAAGAACGCAGTTCACGGAGATGATCAGTGAGTGTCTGAGTATCAAACTGCTCTTCTGCACCAATCTTTTTTTGCTCTTCTTCACCTATCTTCTCACCCATCTCTCTCTCCATCGATTTTACTGTATTTTATTCAATCTTTTTTACCCTACTTCCCCTTTTCTGACAAGAAGATAGTGGTAAATTCTGACTCAACCCTATATCATTTAAAAAATGATATAGAACATTACGAGATCGCAGAAAAAAATCACACTCAAACAGAATCAAACTTGACTTAGGTCAAGGTTTTGCAACTGACTTCTAAATAGAATACTCTCTTCACAAAACAGTGCTCCTTGCCGAAAGGCGGCAGGGACAATCCTTTATCCATTTTCACCTATAGGGAGGGAAAATGATTTCATTCAAAACAGCGCTGGCAGCTGCTGCCTTTGCTCTATTCTCCATTGCTGTAACAGCAGGAGCATCAGATCAGTGCATTACCTGTCACACCAAGGTATCTCCAGGTATGGTTAAGGACTGGCAGGTATCAAAACATTCAGAAAATGATGTCACCTGTTCTACCTGCCATGGGGACGAACACTCCACTGCTGAGGATTATCTAAAGGCCCAACTGCCCTCTGAAGAGGTCTGTGCCGAATGCCACCAGGAACAGTATGACTCCTTTGCCATGGGCAAGCATAACTTTGGCTGGACCTCATTGAATGCCATCCCGGCCACCCACATGGCTCCTGACGAATTGATTGAGGGCGGACGCGGTTGCGGCGGCTGTCACAACATGGGAATCAAAACGGAAGAGCAGAAAAAAGAACTGCTGGACAAGGGATATCGTTACCAGAAAAACTCTTGCGATGAGTGTCACACCCGCCACACCTTCTCCAAAAAAGAAGCAAACAACCCCAGGGCTTGTCAGCAGTGCCACATGGGCTACGACCATCCCCAATGGGAAATGTGGTCAAGTTCCAAACATGGAACGCGGTACTTTGCCAAACTGGCCGGAGATCTCCCCGAAGGTGCCCAGGCACCCACCTGTCAAACCTGTCATCTCCCCGATGGCACTCACGAAAACCACACAGCCTGGGGTTTCCTGGGTGTTCGTCTGCCCCTGCCCGAAGACAAGCAGGAAGCAGCCGATCGTGTAACCATTCTCAAGGCACTCGGTGTTCTCAACCCCGAGACCGGAGAAGCCACACCTATTCTTGATGCAGTAAAATCTGTGGACATGGTGAGACTGGACCAGGCCTCCTGGGAAAAAGAACGAAATAAAATGCTCAAGACCTGTACCCAGTGTCACTCTGAGTCCTATGCTAGAGAGCAGCTGGAAATGGGTGATTCCATACTCGGTAAAGCAGACCGGTTGATGGCCGAGGCCATTGAGACCGTTGCCGGCCTCTATAAAGACGGCATCATCAAAAAACCGGAAGGATATCCTTTCAACTATCCTTTTCTCCTCAGCTTTATGCACACCAACGGAGCGGCCTGGAACGAGAACCTGGATGATTTATCCCATATTGACCAGATCCTGTTACGCATGTACATGAAGCACCGTATGCGTGCATACCAGGCCTTTTTTCATGTCAACCCCGACTACGCCTACTGGTACGGTTGGAACATGATGACTGAGGACCTCGGTGAAATCAAAGAACTGGCCAAGATTTTACGGGCGACCCATAAATAAATCCTGACCACTGAATAAAACAGTTTTTTTACTGTTTCTTTTCTCAGACCTGGTATATCCCTTTACAAGAGAGATACCAGGTCTTTTTTGTTTATACATATTCCATTGTTGTCCCCGTACAATTTCACCTTCATCTTCCACTTCTTTGCTGGAACAAAATTCATGCAACGAGAAACACCTTCCTGGTTTGTTTATCTGCTCCGCTGCAGTGATCAAACCCTGTACACAGGCATCACAACCAACCTGGAACAGCGCCTCCATGAGCATAATCATTCGCCAAAAGGGGCAAAATACACCAGGGGACGGAGACCTGTTTTGCTTGTCTATCATGAACAACTGACATCTCGCTCACTTGCTGCACGCCGGGAACATGAAATCAAATCATTTAGTCGCAGACAAAAAGAAGAGCTGATCAAAAAATCTCTTATCCATGTAAAAACATGAGATCTCTAGCATTCATGATTGGAAAAAATCAGGTTCATGCTGTACGTTAAAAGAACAGGTAAGAAAGGAGAGTAATCGTTGCTCTCATGCCATCCTAAGACAAAACCGGTGCCCATGAGCACCTGATCACTCTGTTCCAAAAAATAATGACTTCAATCCTCGTTGTCGATGATGAACGCAGCATGCGAGATTTCCTTAAAATCCTCCTTGTTAAGGAAGGATATCAGGTGGAAACCGCCCATGACGGCAACAGCGCCTTAGAGCTGATCAAAAAACATGATTTCGACCTGGTTATTAGTGACATTCGCATGGATGGCATGGATGGCCTGGAGCTCTTATACAGCATCAAAGAACAAACCCCTACCTTGCCCGTGGTCATGATTACGGCCTTTGCCTCACCGGATGATGCTGTGTCCGCTATGAAAAACGATGCATTCGACTACATCAGCAAACCCTTCAATGTCGAAGAAATCAAAGCAGTCATTTCTTCTGCAACCTCCAAAGGCAATCAGGTAGCAGAAGCACGCTCTATATCAGAGGCCTTTCCCGAAATCATCGGTGAAAGCCGGGAAATGATCAAAATTTTTGAAATGATCAAACGCATTGCTCCGACTCCGGCCAATGTCCTCATCTATGGAGAATCAGGGACAGGAAAAGAGCTGGTGGCCCAGGCTATCCACCGCCACTCCGAAGTTGCAGACCAACATTTTGTCCCCATTACCTGCAGCGCTATCCCTGAAGACCTCATGGAAAGTGAGCTCTTCGGTCATGTCAAAGGATCTTTTACCGGCGCCATCAGTGACAAACAGGGACTATTCCAACTGGCTAATAATGGTACGGCTTTTCTTGATGAGATCGGCGAACTCACACCCATCATCCAGACAAAACTGCTCCGTGTTCTCCAGGAGCGTGAAGTCAAACCAGTTGGTGCCATGCAGATCCAAAGCGTTTCTGTGCGCATCATAGCCGCAACCAACAAAATTCTTGAAGAAGAAATCATGTCCGGGCGATTTCGAGAAGACCTCTTCTACCGATTAGCGGTTGTACCTCTCCGTGTACCGCCGTTGCGTGAACGAAAAGGCGATGTCCCCCTCCTTGTCGATTTTTTCCTGAAAAAGTATTCCAAACTACTCGGCAAAGAGGTACAGGAGATGTCTTCCTATGCCATGGAAGTTCTGATGAACTACGATTTTCCCGGCAATGTACGTGAGTTGGAAAATATCATTGAGCGAGGGGTAGCACTGGAATCTTCCAATATAATCCTGCCTGACAGTCTTACTCTGTCCACCTTTCGTTTTGGAAAAAAAGAACCTGTTGTTCAAGCCAATTCTCGTTTTCAAGCCGTTGCCAGTGAGGAAGAACTCTTTGAACGCGGTCTGGAAGAGGTAATGACCGACCTTGAGAAACAACTGATTCACACGGCATTGGAAAAAAGTGATTATTCCAAGATGCGGGCAGCCGAACTGTTACGCATAAGCTTTCGCTCTTTACGCTATAAAGTCAAAAAATATAATATAGGATAATAAGTTGGGTTTTGAGGTAAAAGGCTGAAGGGAACTTCAATACGTTCCCACGACACATCGACCTGTTAGAATTCCATTAACAAATCGACACGATACCAGCTGTATTCTTTTTTTGCCTTTTACTATCAACTGACAAACCTGGATAACTTTCCAAGTAAAGGATGCTTTATTATGTCCGCACGTTCCACCAATGAACAGGTATCCTCCAAGCAGACAGTCCAGCAGCTGCTGGTCTATCAGCTCCTCTGGATGCTGTTTCTCCGTGTCATCCTGTACACATTGATCCTTGGAGTAAGCTTTTACCTGCAAAGTGGGCAATTCAATGTCCTGATTCCACCAACCAGCCTACTCACTATTTTTATTCTCCTTGTCTACACCACTACTATCATCTCCGGTTTTCTTCTTCTGGGGACCGACAAAGACCCCAGGCGTTTTGGTTTTAAACAAAATCTTCTGGATACCGTCTTTGTTTCTATCCTTCTCTACTATACCGGAGCCTCCCATTCGATATTTTCACCACTCTACTTTTTCCCCATCATTGCCGGCGGACTCATCATGCCACGCCTTGGTGGACTCATTGCCGCAGGATCTGCGACCCTGCAGTATGCTCTGGTTCTGACCCTTGAATATTACCACATCTTCCCTGATTTCCTGAATGTGCCTTACAATTTCACTTACAACAAAGACCTCATCACCAGCATCAACCTCTTTGCCGTATATGGACTTACTTTCTTTCTTGCCGCCATTCTCAGCAGTCTCTTTGCAGGACGATTACGGACAACCGAAGATGCCCTGTCCGATTCCGTTCGAAATTTTGATGAATTGAGCCTGCTCTACAAACAAATTTTCGACGATATCGCCACAGGAATTATCACCACTAATGACAAAAACAGAATCACCTCCGCCAACAATGCAGCCAGTTACATTACCGGATACAGCCCTGAGGAATTGCTAAAAAAAGATTTCCACCAGGTATTTTCAGAAGTCGACCTCACTGACAAGGGATCTCGTCATTCTGCAGAATTACAACGGAAAAACGGAGAGAAAATACAGATTGGCTATTCCTACACCAACCTCCAGTACAATCAGGGACAGGAAAACGAGGCAGATAGCAGCAGGGCTACTAATAAGAATTGTAAAGTGGTGACTATTCAAGACATCAGCGAGGTTGAACGACTGCAAAAACAGATGCAGCAGGCAGAAAAATTAGCAGCCATTGGCCGCATGAGTGCAGGAATTGCACATGATTTCAGAAATCCGTTAACAGCAATTTCCGGTTCCGCCCAGGTACTGGCCAATGAATTCAACCCGGTGCACTCCCCTCAACAACAGATAAACTCTGATCTGATCAAGATCATCCTGCGAGAATCCAATCGTCTTGACAATACCATCTCCGATTTCCTCAAATTTGCCAAACCTGAACACGCGGAAAAAGAGTGGTTTTCCTTTAAACGCTGTCTAAAAGAAGTGATAGAGGTAGCCCAGGCCGATCCTGCCTGGCCCACCAGCTGTATTCTGGACATAAAGACGGAAGAAACATTTGATGTCTGGGCAGATGAGTACCAACTCTTTACGGTCCTCAATCATATTCTACAAAACGGACTGGTTTTCTGCCCCAAAGGAGAAGAAAAAATAAGGATCGAGGCAAAGGAAGAGCAAAACAATGAACATCAGGATGGATTCCTGGTTTCCATAGAAGATAATGGGCCGGGAATTGCGCCAGGCAAAGAAGAAAAGATATTTGAGCCTTTTTATACCAGGCGGGTTGATGGCACAGGGCTGGGACTGGCGATTGTCAAACAGGTAGTGGATGGACACCAGGGAAGCATTGAAGTGGGACGTTCAACACTTGGAGGAGCAAAATTCACAATTTTCTTTCCTCTTCCCTGAAGCCCTCGGACTTACTCTTTTTCTTTCCAGACAGTGGCCCCCAGTCCAGTAAGTTTTTCCACCATTTTTTCATAACCTCGCTCCAGGTGATAAATTCGGGAGATATCAGTCCGTCCCTGAGCAGCAAGTCCGGCTATTACGAGTGAAGAACTGGCCCGAAGGTCTGTGGCCATTACCTGGGCTCCTGTGAGCTTATTTTCACCCAGGCCCTTAACCATGGCAGAACGGCCATCTATTTGAATATCTGCACCCATGCGCTGCAATTCCGCCACATGCATGAACCTGTTTTCAAAAATGGTCTCATGGATGACACAGACGCCTGAACTGAGAGTCATCAGGGTCATGAACTGGGCCTGAAGGTCGGTCGGATAACCAGGATAAGGCATGGTGGTTACATCCACAGGCCGTATCCTGTTCCGGCTTTTTTCCGGGGCGATAATGCGCAGAAAATCATCTCCAATCGAGACTTCAACTCCAGCCAGTCGTAGTTTATCTAGGAGAGAGGGCAGATGATTGGGGTTGCATCCGGAGATCACAGCATCCCCTCCTGCTGCTGCCACGGCAATGGCATAGGTACCTGTTTCTATCCGATCAGGGATAATAGTACTCTCGCATGCCCTTAGACTCTCAACACCATGAATAGTGAGCCTATCACTATCTCTCCCCTCAATCTCAGCACCCATCCCGGTCAGCATATCGATAAGATTTCCGATCTCAGGTTCTCGTGCTGCATTTTTGATCACCGTTGTTCCTTTAGCAAGAGCTGCTGCCATAAGGAGATTCTCAGTACCCGTGACCGAAGGAATATCAAAATAGACCATTCCTCCTTGCATCCGTCCGTCTATCTGAGCATCGACATATCCATGTTCGAGGAGACAACGAACTCCAAGCTGCTCAAATCCCATGAGATGAAAATTAATAGGTCGCGCCCCGATGGCACAACCTCCCGGCATAGAAACCTTTGCCCGGCCAAGTCTTGCCAGGAGTGGACCAAGGACGAGAACAGAGGCCCGCATGGTCTTTACCAGATCATAGGATGCCTCGGAATAGCGAAGACCGGTACCGTCAATGCGCAAGGTACTACCCTCTCTTTCCCAGGTGAGCCCAAGGGATTCGAGAAGAAGAAGAATCGTCCTGGTGTCACGCAGATCCGGCATATTATGGAGGACATGAACGCCTGGGGCGAGCAAGGTAGCGGCAATGAGCGGAAGTGCTGCATTTTTGGCACCACTGATTCGTACCTCACCAGCTAAGGGCTCTCCACCCTCTATGACTAATTTTTCCATATCAATGCCACCTTCCTAAAGTGAATAGCAATATAAAAACACCTCATTTGCTTCGTTGCTGCAGCTTCCCTATCATTCCAGCATCCTTCGACAGTCTGTAATGATAGGGAAGCTGCACACCTTGCATATAAAGCTTTTTACTCAACCATCTGAAATTTTAGATTTTCACGACTTTTTAAACAATACAGAAAAGGACCTTTTACAGATCCCCCATTCTTGCATGAAGAATACGATCATGTCCGGCATAATCTTTAATAATTTCCTGAAATGAAAACGGGTTCTTTTTTTCTTCACCACCACTAAACAGGGCAAGAACATCTTCTCCCTGATCAGCACCAATTTCCATGAAGAAACCCGCCCCGGATATTAACCGGGAAGGAAGTTCCTCTCTTAATTTCCTGACAACCTCCAACCCTTTTATTCCACCATCAAGGGCTAAACGGGGTTCATACAAATCAACCTCAGGTTGTAATCCATGTTCCAAGGCCTCTTCACTGATATATGGGGGATTGGAAAGCACAAGAGAAAAAATGGGTTTGGAGAGAATGGCCGAAAAGAGATCGGCCCGGACAAAAGATACCAAGTGAGCGACATCATGCCTCATTGCATTCTCCTGGGCAAGCCGAATGGCTTCAAGGGAAAGATCCACCGCAATAACCGGCCTGCCAAGTTCACGAGCCAATATCACGGCTATGACTCCACTGCCGCAACACAGGTCGAGGAGAGCACCACTTCTATTTTTCTTCTTTTTATAGAACGACAAGCCTTTTTCTAAAAGAAGTTCAGTTTCCGGCCTGGGAATTAGAACATCTGGCCCCACAACAAAATCAAGGGACCAAAACTCCTGTTCTCCTAATATATATGCAAGTGGTTCGCGTTGTTCTCTTCGACTCAGTAATATAAAAAAGTACTCTTCCTTCTCCTTATCCACCTCTTCATCGGCTTTCAGATAAAGGGCGGTACGGCTCAGACCGAGACAGTGGCCAAGGAGTAGGCACGCATCAATATCAGCACTTTCAATTCCAGCACGTTCCAGCCTTGAAGAGGCTAGATGAAGCAGGTCACGAACATGCATCAGCTTACTGAATCTGTTTTAATTTTTCTTCCTGATCGTGGGTAATTAATGGAACGATAACCTCATCAAGTTTTCCCGCCATAATCATTTCGAGCTTATAGAGAGTCAAATTGATACGATGATCCGTCATCCTTCCCTGCGGAAAATTATAAGTGCGGATTCGTTCACTGCGGTCACCACTTCCGACCTGACTCTTCCTATCCTTGGAAATTCGATCATGGTGTTCCTGTTCCATCTTATCCAAAAGACGAGCCCGAAGGACGGTGAGGGCCTTGGCCTTATTCTTGTGCTGAGATTTTTCATCCTGGCAGGTCACCACCAGACCAGTGGGGAGATGTGTAATCCGTACTGCAGAATCAGTGGTATTGACAGACTGTCCCCCAGGGCCCTGCGCTCGATACACATCGAACTTGAGTTCGCTCATATTGATATTAAGCTCAACTTCATCTGCTTCCGGAAGAATGGCAACCGTCACGGCCGAAGTATGGATACGTCCCTGAGTCTCAGTCTCAGGAACTCGCTGCACTCGATGCACACCACTTTCATATTTGAGCTTTGAGTAAACAGAAGTACCGCTTATAAGGGCAATTATTTCTTTAAAACCTCCAATCCCTAAAGGGCTGGAGCTCATGACTTCTACTTTCCAAGCCTGAGATTCTGCATAACGGGAGTACATACGAAACAGATCAGCTACAAAAAGGGCGGCTTCGTCACCTCCGGTCCCTGCTCTAATCTCCAGAAAAGTATTACGTTCGTCATTTGGATCCCTGGGCAGAAGCAACAGTTTAATATCCTGCTCTAATTTCTTCTCACTTGCGAGCAGTTCTTCTATTTCTTCACGTGCCAGATCAAGAAGCTCAGGATCATCATCTCCCTCCTGTAACAGGTCACGATTCTCCGTGATATCATTTCGTACTTTTTCCAATGCATCGTAATAACTCTGCAGCTTAGAAAGATGAGAATGTTCCTGGGCTACCTTCTGATAAGAATTCTGGTCAGCAATCAAAGAAGGGTCAGAGAGTCTTCCCTCAAGGTGGGAAAGCTTTTCATCAAGATCAGCAAGTTTAACGATCATAGATTAATTTCCGATAAGGCCAGGGAGAAAGAAAGAATAAGAGTTCGCCAGGAATTATAATCCCCGGCAAGGCAAGTGCTTGTCCACATCAGGCTTTACCTCCCTGACTCAACGCGTCCCTCAAGGTTTAATCCTCAAGATATCAAACAGACACCCATGGAATACCCTATCAGACATCTCGATTCAGAAAGTACTATCTCATTTCCAGACAGACAATAACAAAGAACTGTGAGAGATTAGCAAAAAAAAGGAATGATCCACAACCAGTGTCACGGTTGGGGATCATTGAAAAACAACTGAGAAGAGGGACTGTCATAAAGACAACAGTCATCCATCTTATTTTTTACTATCGAAATGTTTGGCGTAACGTTTTTTGAATTTCTCAATCCGACCGGCAGTATCAATCAGTTTCTGTTTTCCAGTAAAAAAAGGATGACAGGCAGAGCAGATCTCCACAGTCATCTCAGTATTCACTGATCCCAGCTCTATCTCGTTACCACAACCACAGACGGCTTTGATCTTGTTATATTTTGGATGTATATCGTTTCTCATGATTTTTATTCCTTTAAAAAAAGTGACCTGTTCAGTCCACATTCATTTGTAAGCATTTGCAAAGAAGAAGATTATAATAGACCGGCCAGGAATTTCAACAAAAATTAGAAAAAAAACCGACCTTTCAGGAATTTCGCTTCACAAACCCAAAACCGAAAGCCATCAACTGTTCATGGAGTCAAAGAAATCCTCATTGCTCTTCTGATGTTTCATTTTATCAAGGAGGAATTCCATACCATTTGCAGGATTCATCGATGCAAGCAACTTACGCAGTATCCAGACGCGATTGAGGACCTCGGGCTTAAGAAGCAAATCTTCCTTACGGGTTCCGGAACGCTTAACATCGACGGCCGGGTAAATACGCCTGTCTGACATTTTCCGGTCAAGAATAATTTCCATATTACCGGTCCCCTTGAATTCCTCGAAAATAACCTCATCCATACGACTGCCGGTCTCAACCAGGGCAGAGGCCAAAATAGTCAGACTACCTCCTTCCTCTATATTTCTTGCTGCCCCAAAAAATCGTTTGGGCCGAAATAGTGCATTGGCCTCAACACCACCAGAAAGGATTTTGCCGCTGGAAGGAGTCACGGTATTATATGCTCGGGCCAGGCGAGTGATGCTATCTAAAAGAATAACCACATCTCTCTTGTGCTCTACCAATCGTTTTGCCTTTTCTATAACCATCTCTGCAACCTGAATATGACGCTGGGGAGGCTCATCAAAGGTAGAACTAACCACCTCGGCTGCCTTAACCGTACGCTGCATTTCAGTCACCTCTTCCGGACGCTCATCAATAAGCAGGACAATGAGGTAGATCTCTTTATGATTACGAACAATGGAGTTGGCAATTTTTTGAATAAGAACAGTCTTACCGGTTCTGGGAGGCGCCACAATCAGGCCACGCTGTCCCTTACCAATGGGACACATCATATCAACGATGCGCATGGAATAGTTATCCGGCTGCCACTCAAGATTTAACTTCTGCTCGGGATGCAATGGAGTGAGATTTGAAAAAACAGTCTTCTTTTTATTAGCCTCCGGAGGATCATAATTAATAGCTTCTACCTTGAGGAGGGCAAAATAGCGTTCTCCTTCCTTGGGAGATCTAACCAGTCCTTCCACGGTATCACCGGTTCTCAATCCCAAACGACGTATCTGAGAGGGAGAGACATAGATATCATCAGGACCCGGAAGATAGTTATAATCAGGAGCTCTCAAAAAACCGAAACCATCTGGAAGAATCTCCAAAACTCCGCTTCCCCGCATCTTCCCGTCATCATCTGCCTGGGCCTGGAGGATGGCAAAAATAAGCTCCTGTTTGCGCATGGTACTTACGCCTTCTATCTTGAGCTTACGTCCAAGCTTAACGAGTTCAACAATTTTTTTGAGTTTTAATTCAGCCAGATTCATTAATTCTGTTCTCCTTTAAAAGGCTGTTGGCGGGGTAGCATTGAGTAGGTAGATTATTCTGTAGCTCTTTGTCAGGAATAACAAAGATTTTTTTCGAGGTATTAAGATGTTAAGTCGAAACGCTTTTTTTCAATTATAGCTGACAATTCCTTTCAGGAGCAATATCGATCAAACAACAAAAAAGGAACTACAGGTTCCTGAATATCAAGTGTATTGACGGTATGTTAACGAAAGATAGGAAATAAATGAAATGATTACATAGTGAAGGCAAATCCGAAAAGGACTTTGCATTTCCTCATTTTCTTGTCGATCCAGTTCACTGCAGAACTGAGTAGTTTTTACTATAGATACGTTGTATTCTTTGCTTGATTACGGTTAGGAAGGAATAGCAATTTTGATTGGTCCTTATCTTACGAATTAGCCCAAACCCTGTCAAGCATTTTCCATCATCCTTTCCCGGGATCGTTAAAAAGGTGCCTTTTCGCCTATTGACACAGAACAGAATATCTATTTTCCAGATCTCGATACAACACTCCCTTTTTCACTCTACTTTTCATGCATCAAGAAAAAGAGAATTCTTCCGCATCTCCTGAGAAAGTTGATTCAGTTGCTGCAATGTCTCATCAAAAGAAAAAGAATTATCGACAACCGAGTCGGCAAGCCTGATTTTATCCTGCAAAGGCATTTGTGCGGCGAGAGCCAGCCTGGCATCCTTTTCAGAAACATGATCACGCAACATGACGCGTCTTACACAGCTTTCTTCGTCAGCAAAGACAAGAACTGTCCAGTCAAAATCTCCTTGCCATCCTTTTTCAAACAGCAGTGGGACTTCACTCAGTAGCACACGCTGCTGTCGATGAGCCACACCGGCGGCCAACCGCAATTCATCTCTGACCAAGGGGTGCAGGACGTCATCCAGTCGCTTACGAAGTATAGGGTCAGAGAAAAGAGCTTTGCGCAATCGCGGTCTGTCAATCTCACCGTCACTGGAAAAAAATTCACCACCTAAAAAGCTACGAGCCTCTCTCCATCCTTTCCCATGGACAACAAGCAGGTCACGACAGAGAGCATCGGCACTGACCACTGAGGCTGACAACAAACCGGCAAGGGCTTCACAGACTCGACTTTTTCCAGAACCGATACCTCCTGTGACGCAAATATTCATAACAGCGAACCAGTACGTTTTGGGTACCTTAACGGCGAAACATTTCTACAACGTCCATAAAATCCTGCCAAAGCGGAGCAGAAAAGGTGAGTTTCTCACCTGTGATAGGATGAAGCAGACTTAATGTATGGGCATGGAGCATCTGTCTGGGAAAATCTTGTTTGCGCCTCCCCCTGCCATAGACGGTATCACCGGCCACCGGATGATCAAGAGATGCCATATGAACACGTATTTGATGAGTCCGGCCCGTTTCAATCCGAACTTGAACCAGACTGTAACCTGCGTCATACTCTTCCAGGACCTGCCAGTTAGTTGCAGCATGTCGTCCCTTCCTCTCACAAATCGCCATTTTCTGTCGATTAACAGGATGCCTGCCGATGGGAGCAACGATACGCCCTTTTTTCCGATCTAGGATACCAGATAAAAGAGCCAGGTATTCTTTTTCCACATTCCTGGCCTTAAAGGCCTGAACAAGAAGCCGATGACAGGGATCCGTCTTTGCCACCACCATAATTCCAGAGGTATCTTTATCGAGACGGTGCACAATCCCAGGCCGCATCTCATCGCCGACATCACTGATCTCAAGACAGTGATGTAACAGACCATTTACCAACGTACCGGATGGATTGCCACTTCCAGGATGCACTACAAGCCCTGGCGGCTTGGAAAGAAACAGGAGAAATTCATCTTCAAAAAGGATTTTGAACGGAATTTCCTGTGGAATCAATGCAGGTGGAGACGGCTGAAAGAGTGTACCATTTATTTTCTCTCCCTGTTTAAGCCGATAACTGCTTTTTTTCTTTTCTCCATCTACAAGGAGTAGACCCTTTCGTATGGATTGAATGAGAAGAGCCCGTGACGTTTCAGGAACTGAGAACGCCAGGAAATGATCGAACCTACTCCCGGCTTGTTGGGGTGAAACCTGCAGATCGATCACACCATGTGACGTAGATACAGAGATAGATGCTGAAGGAAGAGTCATGACATAATGCCATGGTGCAGTTATGGCTAAAGATGTTTATGCAAACTTACGCTGGACAGAAAATAATTTAGTTGAACATGTCTTCAATTAAAGCTGTGGTCTTTGCCTCGTCAACCTTTCTGGCAAGTGAAATCTCTTTTACCAAAAGACTTTTGGCAGTATCCATCATCTTTCGCTCGCCATAAGAGAGATCCTTATCAACACTCAAGAGGAACAGGTCACGAAGGACAGCGGCCACTTCATGAATGGAACCGGTTTTAATTTTCTCCATATATTCTCTATAGCGACGATTCCAGGTCTGGGTACCGATTTCAGAATCCCGGTCTCGCAGGATAGCGAGGACATCTTCAACTTCTTTTTTACTGATAATAGCCCGAAGGCCCACATTATCGCTACTCGCCGTGGGAATCATGATTTTCATGTCATTGTCGAGAATCTTCATGACATAAAAAGATTGATCCGTTCCTGCAACTGTCTGGCTTTCTATTGATTCTATAACGCCAACTCCATGGGCCGGATACACGGCCATATCACCCTCTGCAAACACAGTATCCTCCTGGAAAAACAGATATCCGGATTCGGGTATTAACCCTCATGAGGACATTGGAACCACAATAACAAATATCGGGTCCATAAAAAATCATTTAACACTCTTGAGGTAGATGAGATACCCTTATAACTTGCAACATATTGGAACGTTAAATTGACACAACATTCTCAAGCAACAAGTAAATGAACTCAACATAACAAAATGAATTGAGCCTCGGAAAATCTCCACCAAATAATCATTATACCATACTTTTTTCAATCACGCCTTTAAAAAACAGCTAAGTCAGGATTCATGAGCCTTCTCACTTAACACCATTAAGAATATTCATAGCCTGCTGACTTCCCGATTTAACAAATGTCTCTATTCCTTCAACAAGCAATGGCACCCTCTTCTCAAACAACTCTTTTTCATTTTTGGAAAATTGGGCCAGCACATATTTTTCCACCGGCATCTCTGCATGAGCGTTGTTCTGACCGGGCTTACCGATGCCATATTTCAGTCTAAAAAACTCTTTAGTACCAAGGCATTGAATGAGAGACCGAATACCATTATGACCACCCGGCCCTCCGCCACTAACCAACTTCAGCCGCCCGGAGTGCATATCAAGGTCATCATGAATTACAAGGATATGATCGGGAGGGATCTTGAAAAAATCTGCATAACGGGCCACGGATTTACCGGAAAGATTCATAAACGTCTGGGGCTTGACAAGGAAAATCCGACCTCCCCAAAAAGATGCCCGACAGAACAATCCATCCCATTTTCCGGAATCCAATCGCAGGCCCTGCCGACTAGCAAGTTCATCTACTATAAGAAATCCTACGTTATGCCTTGTTTCTTCATAGGTTGCACCAGGATTGCCGAGCCCTGCTATAAGAAAAGTCTCTTCAGCCACTTCTCAACTCCAAAACAAAAAAAGTCCGAAAGGGACAAAACCCTTCCGGACTAAAAAGTAAAACCCCTTTTTACATCAAGCGACTGGAGTAATCACCTCAACACAAAGACTGGAACCATCTGCAACCATCTTTACATTAGCAGGTATCCCCATCTCAGAGAAACATATCGAATCTCCGATGTCGAGATCAGATACATCAACTTTTACAACATCAGGAATATCAAGGGGAGCCCCTTCAAGTTCAACTGCCGCTTTATGTGTCACCATCTCACCACCGAATTCCAGTCCCTTGGCCTTGCCTGTCAATTCAACGGGAACTGTAAAGCGCCTGGCTTTCATAACATCAATTTCATAAAAATCAGCATGGATCAAGGTGTCGTGTACAGGATCAGTCTGGATCTCTCTCACAAGTACATGACGTGTATTCTCACCATTAATAGAGAGATTAACCACAGCATTCTTCCGATTTATCTGGAACAGGCTCTTCAAAAAAGGCGCAGTTTCGAGCTGTAAGGAATAAACCTCGTTATTATTTCCATACAAAACCGCTGGTGTGTTACCGCTCACACGCAGACGACGCATGGCACCTTTGCCAGAGCTTTCTCTTTTAGAAGCAGACATGTCTACTTGAAGCATACGTTCCTCCTTATCCTGACTCTACAATCTCAAAAACGATCAAGGCCAGGCTTTCTCTCAGTATTTTTAAACTCAAACGAGTTCTTTTTCTTTTTAATACACCAATTACACAAACAACGAACTGATGGACCCTTCATTATGAATGCAGTCTATGGCCTGAGCCAACAACTGGGACACGGACAGCACTTTAATCTTATCACACGTCAAGGCATCTCCCCGCAAAGGGATAGAGTTAGTAACCACCAGTGATTTAATCTTCGACTTTGTCAGCCGTTCAACGGCAGGACCGGAGAGTACCGGGTGGGAGCAACAGGCATGCACTTCGTTGGCTCCATGTTTAATCAGGGTTTCGGCCCCATTACATAACGTTCCGGCAGTATCAACCATATCATCAAGGAGAATGGCAGTCTTCCCTTTGACATCGCCAATAACATGCATGGCCTCACATTCGTTTGGCCGATCCCTACGCTTATCGATAATGGCTAATCCGGCATCAAGCCGTTTTGCAAATGCACGGGTTCTTTCAACACCACCGGCATCAGGCGAGACCATAACCACATTAGAAAATTTATCTTTGATATAATCTAGAATAACCGGAGCAGCGTAGAGGTGATCCACAGGTATATTAAAAAAGCCCTGAATCTGACCGGCATGAAGATCCATACTAAGCACCCTTCTCACGCCCACAGCCATAAACATTTCGGCAACGACTTTTGCGGAAATCGGTACCCGAGGAGCAACCTTTCTATCCTGTCTGGCATAACCGTAATAAGGAACAACAGCAGTAATCCTTCTTGCTGAGGCACGCCTGAGGGCATCAACCATGATTACCAGTTCCATGAGATTATCATTAACCGGAGTACAGGTGGGCTGAACAATAAAAACATCTGTGCCGCGAACATTTTCCTTTATCTCAACGAATATTTCCCCATCGCTGAATTGCCTGACATCAGCCTCGGAAAGTGGAATCTGCAGGAAATCAGCAATTTCCTGAGCCATTACAGGGTTTGCATTCCCTGAAAAGATCTTAATAATATTTGCCATAATCTGTTCCCAGTAAGATTTTGATGCGTTTTGTCTATTTTATTACTTGGCTGGGGCGGGAGGGTTCGAACCTCCGAATGCCGGGATCAAAACCCGGTGCGTTGAGCCACTTCGCCACGCCCCAACAGATCAAGCAGTACCTAACCAAAAACTGTTCTTTCTTATTCAAGATCGGGTAAGCAGGCTTACGTAATCTCGAAAGACAAACAAGTTTCTCCCATAACGCAGAAATCAGAGAAAAAAACCGTTTCCGAATGGATACTAATTACTAAGGGCTCTGGTTATAAAGACCCCTGATCCATATTTCCGTGTTAACTCATCAGCACAGTGATGCAAATCATCAGATTCTGCAACTGGATCATCTGGAAAAATCCCAAACACTGTAGGCCCGCTTCCAGACATCAAGGCATCCGATGCACCGTTGTTTAACAAAAAGCTTTTGATAACTGCAAGCTCAGGATAGCGTTGAATAGTCACCGTTTCCAGATCATTAACAAGTGGATAAGATGAACCGCTTGAGTTATCATTTTTACGAGAATCACATAGATTAGAAACTTTATCTGCCCTTGTCAATGTAAAATTTTTATAAACCCAGGCAGTCGACACAGAAAAACCGGGATTAACAAGAAGAATTGAGCAACCGGAAAGCGAATAAACCGGTATCATCTTATCACCGATACCAGTGGCACGTACAGCATGGTAAGGGACAACAAAGAATGGAACATCCGCACCAAGTGAACGACCAAGGTCCACTAAGGCATCCTCAGACAACTCTGCCTGCAGGAGTCGATTTAGCCCCGTCAGGACAGCCCCGGCATCACTGCTGCCACCACCAAGTCCGGCAGCCACCGGAATATGTTTTTCCAGGATAATAGAAACGCCGCAATCTGCTGTCCTGTGAGTTGCCTTTAAAAAAGCCTCTGCAGCCTTCCACACCAGGTTTGTATCATCTTCCGGAAGGTTTGATCCCGGGCAAGAGAGGGTGATTCCAGGCTGTCTGGAACACCTAAGAGTTATGATATCGGCAAGATCTATCTTCTGCATCACCGAATCAAGATCGTGATATCCGTCTGACCGCTTACCAAGGATACGAAGAGTAAGATTCACCTTGGCTGGGGCCCGAAGAAGAAGCTCTGTCCCGTCTACTTCAGTCATTTCAAGAAGGTTGTTTTTCTGATGTTTTCCCTTGAGTTTTCTGAACAAAACGGATCTTCACATCATAAAGGATATTTTTCAACATTTCCGCCTCGTCAGAATCCAAATTCCCCTTGGTCTTTTCCTGCAGTAAAACCAAAGTGTCAATGGCGTGACGAGCCAGCGAGAAATCAATACGTTTTTCCCCGGTTTCCGGGTCTGCAATTTCTCCAAGATGATACAAGGCGGATGTATTTAACGACATGATAAAAGCTGTAAACGTGACCTCGGGCATAACGCATTTGCCATGCTGATCAGGGACTTTTCCATCTCCACAGGGACACCCCTGTTCAAATTCAGTAACCATATTGCCCTCTCTTTCAAACAAAGAAATCAATAAAACAAAAACCGGAGTAGCAAACAGTTACCCCGGTTTTTGTTTTACCCCTTTACAATCAACAAATATCCTACCTGTAGAACCGGATAAGAATTCCTACTGTCCTCATAAGCAGTTGTCATTGGTTCGAGCCAACCAAAACATCTTCTTTTTTTATACAGGCCCCCTTGCAAAATTGCCTTTTCGCCCAAACTTTTCGTTATGAGAAAAATTTTATCCTCGGAATATCAAATATATGCCTGCGGTCAAATTTTTCTCATGCCTCGATTTTGAACGAAAATTCTAATTTTTCAAGGTACCCTACACTTTAAATTGAGGAACTACACTCCAAGTTCCAAAGCCAGAGCATCATCGATATTGTCCAGTCCCTTCACCTCTGCCAGAAGCTCCTTGGAAATAATATCATTTGTACTGAGCAGAATAATATTCTGATCACTGGCCTCTTCACGACCTACGGTCATTCGTGAAATATTAACACCGGACCTACCAAGGGTACTGCCAAGATCTCCAATAACGCCAGGCACATCATTATTGTAAACAAGAAGCATGGGACCTGAGGGTAAGGCCTCAAGCCGAAAGGTATTGAAACGAACAAGACGCGGTTCATTTTTACCGAAAACAGTTCCCACAAGAACATTTTCGCCCTCGTTGGTCACAACCTTGATCCTGAGCACATTAATAAAATCGTGGGATCGATCAGACTTGGACTCCACCACACGGATTCCTCGATCCTTGGCAATGACCGGAGCATTAACGTAGTTCACGGCATCTTGCAGGATAGGAGTAAACAGTCCCTTAAGAAAGGCTACGGTAATTGGACTGGTATTCAATTCAGCCAGTTCACCACTGTATTCGATATCCACTTCCTGTACGCCGCCTCTGGCAATCTGCATATGCAGAGAACCAAGTTTCTCACCTAAGCTCACATAGGGACCAACCTGAGCCAGAACATCATCACTGACCGAAGGTACATTCACGGCATTGGTGACCACACCCTTGTTCAAATAGTCAGCAACCTGCTCGGCAATGGCCAGGGCAACATTTTCCTGAGCCTCACTTGTGGATGCACCAAGATGGGGAGTACAGATAAAGTTTTTCAACCCCAAAAGAGGGCAATTTTCCTTAGTAGTGGGTTCGTTAGCAAAGACATCGAGGGCAGCACCGGCAATCTCCCCATCAACCAGGGCCTGATACAGGGCATCCTCATCACAGACTCCGCCACGGGCACAGTCAACAAACATGGCGTCATTTTTCATGTTCTTGAAAAATTCTGTGGAGAGAACCTTATTCGTTTCTTTAGTCAAGGGGACATGGACGGTGATATAGTCAGAACGTTTTGCCAGCTCCTCTAGGCTCACCAGTTCCACTCCAAGCTTATCCACCAGATCTTTGGGCATATGGGGATCATAGGCGATGGTTTTCATCTTTAAGCCCTGGGCACGACTGGCAGCAATGGCTCCGATACGACCGATACCAAAGATTCCTAAAGTCTTGCCGGTAAGTTCACGGCCCATAAAACTCTTTTTCTCCCATTTCCCTTCTTTCATTGAGGCAGTGGCTTGAGGAATATTCCGGGACAGAGACATCATCATGCCAATGGCATGCTCGGCAGCGGTGGTGGCATTACCGTCAGGGGCATTCATTACCACGATACCCTTCTGGCTGGCAGCAGGGACATCCACGTTATCCAGACCAATACCTGCCCGACCTACAACTTTCAGGTTTTCAGCAGCATCGACAATCTCCGAAGTGACCTTGGTGGCGCTGCGAATAACCAGCCCATCATAATCACCTATAATTTTCTTTAACTCTTCCGGGGGTAATCCGGTATTTATATCAACCTCAAGACCGGCATCAACCAATATCTTGGCACCTGCCGGAGACAGATTGTCACTGATAAGTACTTTCATGTTCACTCCTTCTCCTGCTTCTATTTTATAAGCATCCTTTCTCTAAAGGACACGAATTTTATCTAGTATCTGTCCAGAAATGAGATATTCCGGAGCCTCATAGAGGCGCTCACCTAATCTACGTGGAGTTACCCTCAATATTTAACCACAGGCAACTGTTAAATATTCCAAAGATTAACTTTTTTGAGTAACGAAGAGTTCGAGTAAAATAGCCATTTATGGACAGACACTACCTAGCTCCAGCTATAGGTTACATTGTCTTCTCTAACTTCGGACAATTCTGCACTATAATCTAACAAGCTAAAAAGAGAGAACTATACAGGGTTCAACTCAAGAGAACAACAAAAAATAGTTCCATTTGCATTCCCTATCGAGTAGCACCTCTTCATGTGACAGGTGCAGACACAAACCCTTTCAGGGCAACAACACTCTATGTTAACCAAACCTGTACAGCAATAGCCATTCATCAGTACTTGAGATTTTTGCTATTGAACAATCCTCTTGAAAACGATATACATCATGCTTATTTTGGAGCATTTTGACCTCTTAACTTTTTATTCCCCACCATTTATATAAGGTTTTCCATGACTGAGACACGTTTGCGATTTCCCCCGAGCCCAACAGGTTACCTCCATATTGGAGGTGCCAGAACCGCACTTTACAACTGGCTGTATGCAAAAAAAACAGGCGGTAAGCTTATTCTCCGCATCGAAGACACCGATGCAGATCGCTCCACACAGGAATCCATCCAAGGGATCCTTGACGGACTGGAGTGGCTGGGTATTGACTGGGACGAAGGCCCCTATTTCCAGACGGAATTCAGTAATGACCATGTTGCTGCGGCAGCAAGACTTCTGGATGAAGGCAAGGCTTACAAATGTTTCTGCACCAAAGAAGAATTGGAAGCCAAGCGGGAAATAGCCCAGGCCAACAAAAGCACCTTTGGCTATGACGGCACCTGTCGGGATCTCAGTGCAGAACAGGTCGCTGAAAAAGAGGCCGCTGGCCTCCCCTATGTCATACGCTTCAAAGTCCCTGCCAGAGAAGGCTCCTTAGGGTATGAAGACAAAGTACTTGGCCACATCAAAGCAGACTATAATGAAATTGAGGACTTTGTCATCGTCCGTTCAACTGGCAAGCCCTTGTATCTCCTCTGCAATGTGGTTGATGACATCAGAGATCGAATTACCCACATCATCCGCGGCCAAGACCATATGACCAATACCATTCGCCAGGTCCTTCTCTACGAAGCCCTGGATGCCCCATTACCGGTCTTTGCCCACATGCCGCTCACCCTCGATCTGAAAAAGGCCAAGATCTCCAAACGCAGCCACGGAGAGATCGTGGCCGTCCACTTTTACCGGGAACACGGTTTTATCCCCTGGGCTCTATCCAATTTCCTCGTTCTCCTCGGCTGGTCATCCGGTGATGACACTGAATTCTTTTCACAGGAAGAACTGATAGAGGCCTTCACCCTTGAGAGGATCAATAAATCCAATTCAATATTTAATTATCGCAAAGGGGATGCCAAATTTTTTACCGACCCCAAAGCCATTGCCATCAACGAACACTATCTGCGCAGCATGGCCGTGGAAGAGATAGCAGAGATGACACAGCCCTTTCTTGAGGCTGAAGGGCTCTGGGATGATGCCTATGCAGGAGAGAAAAAAGAATGGTTCCTTCACACCATCAACCTTATCAGGGACCGCTTTCATACCCTCACCGATTTTGGTTCTCTGGGTCGAGCCTACTTTGCCGATGATTTTCCGGTGGAAGCAAAACCGTTGAAGAAAAACATTCTCAAGCATGAGGGCTTAAAAGAATGGTTACCCATGCTGGCTGATCGCTATGACGCACTCGACGACTTCAACCTGGAAGAGGCTGAACGGGTAGCCCGTGAACTGGCTGAGGAGGTGGAGGTAAAACCCGGAGTCATTATCAATGGCATGCGCACCGTAGTCACTGGCCAGCTGGCAGGTCCGTCCATGTTTGACATCCTGATCACCATTGGCCGGGAACGCGTAGTGCAGCGCCTGCGCAATGTCGGCAAACTTTACCAGGCCTGATCCAACAGAGGCTTCCTTCAGGAGAAAACACAATGGATACTTCCAACCTGAATCACGAAAAACCAGTTGATTTCATTCGCCAGATCATTGCCGAAGATCTCAAAAACGGAAAACATTCTGCCCCGGTTACTCGTTTTCCTCCGGAGCCGAACGGCTTCCTTCATATCGGCCATGCCAAATCAATCTGTCTCAATTTCGGCATTGCCCAAGAAAACCACGCCCACTGCCATCTCCGCTTCGATGACACCAACCCAAGCAAGGAAGAGGCTGCCTATGTTGAATCCATCAAGGCAGATGTCCGGTGGCTTGGATATGAGTGGGATGACGATCTCTTCTTTGCTTCCGATTACTTCGACAAGCTCTATGAATATGCGCTGGAACTTATCCGCCGTGACAAGGCCTATGTCTGCGCTCTCACTGCTGAGGAAATGCGCGAATATCGCGGCACCCTCACCAAACCCGGAAAAGAAAGCCCGTACCGAAACCGGACAATCGAGGAAAACATTGAGCTTTTCCAGGGGATGAAGGAAGGAAAATTTGAGACAGGCAGCCATGTGCTGCGAGCCAAGATCGACATGGCCTCCCCCAATCTGAATATGCGTGATCCGGTGATCTACAGAATCATGAAGGTCGACCACCACCGCACCGGCAACAAGTGGTGCATCTATCCCATGTACGACTACACCCACTGTCTCTCGGACGCCATGGAGGGAATCACCCATTCCCTCTGTACTCTTGAGTTCGAGGATCACAGACCACTTTACAACTGGTTCTTAGACACCCTGGAAACCCCGTGCCATCCACGCCAGATCGAATTTGCCCGCCTCAACCTCACCTTCACGGTAATGTCCAAACGGAAAATACTGGAGCTGGTGACCGGCGAGCACGTAACAGGATGGGATGACCCAAGGATGCTCACCATTTCCGGACTCAGGCGTCGTGGCTACACCCCTGCATCCATCCGCAACTTCTGTTCCGAGATAGGCGTTGGCAAGAAGGCAAGCTGGATCGACATGGGCGTCCTTGAAAACAGTATACGCAACGATCTAAATGAGACTGCTCCTCGGGTCATGGGGGTCCTGGACCCACTGAAAGTGATCATCACCAACTACCCGAAAGATGAATCAGAAAATATTGAGGCCAAAAACCATCCGCAAAAACCGGAGATGGGCACAAGACATCTCCCCTTCTCCCGGGAGATATACATCGAACGTTCTGATTTTATGGAAGATCCGCCAAAGAAATTCTTTCGTTTGGGACCAGGCCGGGAGGTACGACTGCGCTACGCCTATTTTGTCACCTGCGTCTCGGTAATCAAGGATGAAGCCACAGGGCTTGTCACCGAAATTCACTGCACCTACGACCCGGCCACTCACGGAGGCAATGCCCCGGATGGACGCAAGGTCAAAGGTACCATTCATTGGGTCTCAGCAGCGCATGCTCTAAACTGTCAGGTACGACTCTATGACCGACTCTTTGCAGTGGAGAACCCGGATGCGGACAAGGAAGTGGATTTCAAGGAACACCTCAACACCGATTCTCTTCAGGTTCTCACAAATTGCCTGGTAGAACCTTCACTTGCCCAGGCAACACCCGGCACCATTGTGCAATTTGAGCGCCAGGGATATTTCTGCTTGGATGCTTTAGATTCAAAGCCAGAGCAACTGGTCTTCAACCGTACCGTTGGCTTACGCGATTCCTGGGCAAAAAAACGAAAGTAAAAACCCACTCTGCACAACATCCTGCTGCGGCACAAAATTCGTGCCGTAGCTCTCCCCCCTCTTATCGCTTCTCCAAAATGGCAGTGACCTGTTCGATGGAGAGTTCGATTTCACTCCGCTCATCAAGCTCCTGCCTACAGATTACCAGGATAAAAAAAGAGCTCTCGCCGACAACAAATTGCCGCACCACGGCCTTATCTGTAAAATTAATATCAAGGGAAATATTATTGGCGTCATGCTCCTCAAGAAAACGTCCTGCCTTCCCTATGGCCTCACCCAACACTGTGGTAAAAGCCGCCAAAACATCACCCTCCACCGGACTGTTGTAAATGGCCAGGGCCAAGCCCTGTTCATCGGCAACCGCTGCCCCCTGGAAGCCACCACGCTGGCACATCCCATATAAGACGTTTTCCAACTGATCACCGCGAAAAGATTGATCTGCTGGCCCCACGCTCTCTGCAGCACTTGCTCCAACTCTGGCAAGGGGTCGCGATTTTGTCATATCAGCCTGTTGCGGGACAAGCAGGGCGTTAAAAATAGAAGCAGCCTCAAGGAGTTCTTTGGATTTTTTCAATCTATTCACCACTTCCCTCTCCTTCTTTCTGCCGGGCTGCCAGTTCAAATGCCAGCCTATCATAAGCCTGCACAGCAAGGGTATCCTGCTTCAATAAAGCCACCGGGATGGCACGCATCGAAGCCTGTTCAAAACTGAGCAGCAGAGGAATAAAGGTTCGAAAAAAAATTTCCTGAGGAAAGGCCTCCTGTATTGTCTCACTGACCTCTAATGCACAGGGATCAAACTCATTATACATGGTAAGGACCACACCCTCCAGCTGCAGCCTGTGATTTTCCAACTGCCGTGCCTGCTGGATAAACTTGAGAAACAGAGGCAGGGTTTTGACCGTGGTAGCCTTACAGGTACAAGGGAGAAGCACGGAATCCACTTCAGCAAAAAGCTGATAGAGACCTTTATTAAGTCCGGCCTGAGTATCAAGGAGGGTATAATCGTAGCCAACAGAGAGGGCACGAATGGCCTTCCCCAAGTTACCATTTACTGTTTGCTGTTCCAGAAAAAAGATATCCTCTGTCTCCAGGACACCACTACCGACCAAAGCAAGAGAACGCTTACCTGCCGGAACAACAATATCCTCTTCCTGTAATTCTCCTGTCAGAAGCTGCACCAATCCTTTGTCAGTAATCCTTTTGAGATTGCTGGCAGCAGCCAGCGCACCTTGAGGGTCACAATCAACCAAAAGTACCTTTTTCCCTAATCCCGTCAGACTTACAGCCAGATTAAGGCAGGTTGTTGTCTTTCCCACTCCCCCCTTCTGACTGGCAACAGCTATAATTTTGCCCATAGTCCCCCCTGGATTACTCTATTCCCGAATCCATTTTCTTTATTCATCGTGACAGCGTATCCTCTTGTTATGAATCGCCTGCAACACCTTCTCCACATTTTTCTCCACAGATTGCTCCATTGCTGCAACAAGGGCAAAGAATCGAAGAGGAAAACTCCCTTGCAATACATCAATTGCAGAATCATCACACTTCTTGTCAACAAGTTCCAGAAGTGGATCAGCCTGTCCGGTCTTTTCCACGGCCATCCTGAGACAATCGACCTCATTGGAAACATTGAGAAGAGCTCTGATAACTGGTATTTCCTGACCGGTTTTCACCCCTGGAACTTCCTGATAAGAAACTTCAAAACGACCACGTTCCAAAAGCATCAAACGAAGCAAAGCCTCCATTCCCTCATGAACTCCCTGGCGAACAAAAACAAGTTCATCGGCGGAAACAATAATTTCACCATCCATGTCAGGGAGTTCAATCCTCCCGGTCCTCGAAGACTGACCCAGATTCTGTAACAGGTCACCCAGCCCCATTGCCTTCACATCACCACTGAGCGCCGCTTCCTGAACAGGTGCTGCTTTACTCCTGCGTAAAATTGCCTTAATCCTGGCAATCAACTCCGCACTGTTATAAGGCTTTGTTACATAGTCATCGGCTCCGAGTTCCAAACCTTTGATCTTCAGGTACTGACGATCAAGACTGGTCAGGAAGAGTACTGGAATGTCATTGGTCTGCGGCAGATTGCGCAAGAGCTTAATGGTCTGAAACCCATCAACTTTCGGCATATTGATATCAAGAAGAATAAGGGCTACAGGTTTATTTTGCAACAAAGCCATGCCCTCGTCACTACTGGCAGCATGAAGGGGAGAAAACCCAGCGAGACGTAGATGCTCACCAAGGATTTCGTGCTGGGCCAAATCATCATCTATAATCAAGATTTCCTGTTTATCCATTTTCTGTTCCACTCGTTTCAACAGGGAGGCGTATCGTAAAACAACTTCCTCCCTGTTTTCGATTTTTGGCGCAAACCTCTCCACCATGCAGGGTGATAATATTTTTCACTATATAGAGGCCAAGACCAGCACCCTCCGCACGGACTTCAAAATCGGTTCGTCCCATATAGTAGCGATCAAAGATATGTGATATTTCTTCTTCGTCAATCCCCTTTCCCCTATCACAGATTTCGACAATTGCAAACCTCTCATCCTGACTATAACAAACCTTAATTATCTCATCGTCCGGTGAAAATTTAACCGCATTGGAAAGAAGATTAGAAAAGACCTGATCCATACGCATACGATCAAACAAAAGCGGAACCATCTCTCCCGTACAACGAAAGTCAAAGAAAATATTGCGTGCAGCAGCAACATGTTTCTGAGTTGTTATACAATCAGCAACAAAAAAATCCAGGCGCTGAGATTCACACTCCAGTTGTATGGATCCAGATTCAATACGATAGAGATCGAGGAGCTGATTGATGAAGACCAACTGTTTCTGCCCCTCTTCTTCAATTCGCTTTATATAATAGATTTTCTTTTCTTCCGTGAGTGTTAGAAAATATTGCTCAAGGAGTGAAGCATAGCCAATGATGGCGGACAAGGGAGACTTGAGGTCATGAGAAGTCACAGCAATCATATCACTTTTCAACTGGTTCATACGGGTTAATTCACGATTCTGTTTCTCCAGCTGTCTTTCATTTTCCTGGAGAACGCGCTCGGTCTGCAGCCTGGCCAGTTCACTTACGGCAAGGGACTGCAAAACCCTGACAATGACCTGCATACTTGTAGATCGGATGATATCTTTATCATCCATTGCAACAAGAATTCCGATAATAGTTCCATCCTGCCTGCGCAGAGGAAGCCCCCAACAAGAATTCAAGCCACGTTTCTGCAAAAACAGATCAAAGGGGAAAAACTCACGCAGCCGTCGAGAAAAAAAGACCTCTCCTTTCTTCACCACCAGCTTACAGGCACTCTCTTTAAGAGAAAACGGCTCCACCTTCTGAAACTTCCCCTGTTCCCAGAAAACAAGAGGCCGAATTCCCCTGCCATCATCAACCAGCTCACCCACCATAGCAATTTTTGACTTAACCAACACAACAAACTGATGCAACAGAGATTCAAAAAATTTCTCTCCCGTAAGACCCGAAGTATTATGAACAATGAGCTGCAGGGCACGATCCCTGTGAGTCATTTCCAGCTCCATCTTCTTCTGAGCAGAGACGTCTCTCAATCTGCCAAGAAAAGACAACTGCCGATCACTCCCCCCTTGCAGACGTTGAACAGTTACCTGCAAAGTGCAATATCTTCCTTCACCATTTGCCAGGGAGAACTCTTCTGACCATACGTCCTGGGCATGCACATTATTAAAAAATAGTTGCAGAGAACGTGATTGAGAAATAGAGAGAAAGGGAGAAAATAAGATCTCGATCCCTTTCCCCATCAACTCCTGCGAAGAAAACCCCAAAAGCGCCAGTGCCCCAGGATTCGCGTCTCTAATCACGGCTTTTCGATCAATAAGAAGTTCAGCCTCTGGGGTACTTCTAAAATTCTGATAAAAAAGGGAGTGTTTTCTGGCAAAAAGCGGTGCCTCATTAACTCCGCGATAGAGGAGTTCATACCAGTCTTTCTGACTGATAAAAAGCAGCTCAAGAAGTCTTCCCTTCCTAGTTGGCAGGGAAAGGGTAAGAGAAACACCAGCCTGCAGGTCTGATACCTGTTTTTGCATTTCATTCCAGACAGAGCTGTCCAGGATATCGCAAAGACTCACGGCAACATCCATACCTGCAAGTTTGCAGATCGCCTCCGCCCCGCTGAGAAATTCAAAATCCCGGGCAATCCAGGCAAGAGCCCACTGCCTCGGAAGGGAATCACTCTCAGTTATTTCCACATCCTGATTTTTCTGCCCGCTTTCCCTAGCTGTAGAAATTCGATCAAAAGGATCAGAGACAAAAAAGGCGTAGACATTACTCAGATCACGAATCCAGGAAATATCATACGGCCCCCATACCTCTAACACCGGCAGAGCAATATCCAGCAATTCAGGGTCAAACAACTTCCCCTTTCCCTTTTCCAACTCGTCCATGGCCTGCTGATGCCGGACACGCCGACCTTCCCGAATATCACCCGCCAGGTGATCATAGTGATCGGCTATACCCAGGATACGAGAAACAATGGGAATTTCCTTCCCCTGCAGACCACCGGGAAAACCACTTCCATCCCAATGTTCGTGGTGAGCCGTCAATTGAGAAGAAAGATGAGAAAGCCCTTCAATCTGAGACACCAGATCAGCAGAGATCTGTGCATGTTGCCGGTAAGTCCCTGACTCCTCTGCCGGGAAAAGGCATCTCTGGTTCAATTCGTTCCTGGGCACAGCAATCATTCCGATATCATGGAGTAATCCGGCCCAGAGGACCTGCAATGGATCCGCCTCCGGGTGGTTAAGAGATTTGGCAATACGGTGGCTGTAAAAAGCTACCCGGATGGAATGATATCTCTTCTCCACCTCCTTGCTATCGGCTACCTGGGCAACCAGCCAGAGCAACTGACAAAGCATTTCCTCTACTGATAGAGAATCAAGTCCCGGAAGATGAATATCAATCTCAGAGCAGAGTTCTTCAGTGTGAACTACTCCATGGAGAAGAGCAATACTCTCCGGACTGGAAAAAAGTCGCCTCGCAGCCTCGACAATAACCGGAGCCACGCCGGTTGCGGACTGTTTAACGATAAAACTACGAACATCCTCCCGCGTAGCTTGTGGATGGGTCCTGGCATAAATATCTAAGAAATCAGCAAGGTGGAGAATACCAGCCTCGGAGGAGATACCAAGTTTTGACTTGCCTCCGGGAAATCCGGTGCCATCGTAACGTTCGTGGTGGTCGGCCACCCACCCCACCAGTGGTTCAAACGGCTGAAAACTTTTAAGAATTGAGGCGCCACGGGCGGCATGTGCACGCGCCTCAATATCCTGAAAGTTATCCAAGGCATAGTGCAGCACATGATCTTTAAGCCCCATGCCGCCGATATCATGAAGAAGCCCGGCAATAAAAAGCTGCGCCGGCTGATCATGATTCAGCAGTCTGGCGATGGCCTGAGAGAGTTGGGCAACCCGCAGTCCATGGTCAAGCTTAACCCCTTCATCCAGATCCAAGGTCCTGGACAGAAGACAGACCATGTCCAGGAAGAGCCCATGCTTATCAGGAAAGACATACATAGAAAAATGACAGGCCTGTTATTCCGGAATGGGAAAAGAATCTCCCATGAGTTCAACACCGCAGGAAAGGGAATCAATCCAGGAAATGAACCGTTCCACATTCACCTTACCTGAGATCATGGCCCCATGCTGCGGTGCAATAATTTCAATATCGAGTTGTCTAGCCGTATTCGCCCACATCTTCAGAGGTTGAGAGGAGGCAATGTAACGTTTATGAAATCCTTCCATCAACATTACATGAGCATCGAAATTCTCGACAAAATCCTTCTCACCACCAAGGGATGCACCAAGATCTCCAGTGTACAGAATTTTTGATACCGGGTCATAGAGATGGAAATTTCCGGGCGAATGAAGGAAATGAGCAGGGATAACTTTCAAATCCACACCACCGACAGTCACCACCATTCCCTCATCCGGGATTGCTTGAATACGATTAACCACATACTCATCCACTCCGAAATGAGGGATAAAACGCATCCACAGGGCAGAGAGAAGGGCCGCAGCATCGGTGACCATGAGCCAGCCATTGGCTGCAGCTATAATATCAGGATCCTGATGCGAAAAAAATAAATACTTTATATCACTGGGTCTGCAGTAGGAAGAGAGCTGGGCAAATAACTTGGTATAAACTTTATGGCCACCGGGATCGAGAATAATTGCTTCCCCATTATGAATGATAATATGCTGATTGGCCTCCACCATACTTCCAACCGACAAATCATTGGCAAAGATACTTTTATGCTCACCCTCTGCGTACAGTTCTAACATAATGCACTCCTGGATCGAATCAAGAAAGGATAGAGGCTATTTCACTGGCAGTACGAGACATATCAAGAAAAATAAGTCCCAGCTTAGCTTCTTTACGAGTAATGACAATGAGAGAGGAGTGGGCGCCGGCATGACTGATGATAACATAACCGTTTTTCCCCTTGACGTAGAGTTGTTCGAGATCACCGCGCTTTAATTCCTGTGCGGTTCTCCCCCCCATGGACAGCATGACAGCACTCATGGCTGCAATATGATCTTCTTCCATAGATTGGGGCAAAGAGCTGGCAATAATAAGACCGTCTTCGGAAACCACTGCACAAGCTTCAACATCGACAGATGAAGCCTGCAAATTCGCCAGGGCGGTATTCAAATCATCGGTTCGAGACATAGTAACTCCTTTGACTGGTTGGTGTGATAAAACAAATGAACTTCAGCTATCTTCTTATCATTCTGTTTAATATAAAGAGGAATAAATACTGACATCAGGAATAGTTCATAATCCTGATGTGGTAAAATTTCAACTCCATAAACCCTAAAATATCAAGGAGCTGAAGATATTTTCCTGATATGATTAAGGACAAGAATGGTACAGACGAGGAGAGTGGAAACACAGGCCAGACTGATGTAAACAGCACTGAATCCGAAGCCTGTCTTGACCAGAGTCACCATTTTCACACTCAATGCGCCAACACCGAAGGTAAGAATAAATTTGAGACCAAATGCCGAACTGTGAACCTTGGGTGGACTGAGACGAGCCACCAGGGTATTTTCCAAAGGCTGCATACCTAGAAGAAAAAATGAGTGAATCATGGCAAACAGAATCAGAGGAGTGTCTGTGGTAAAGGCCATGGCCAGAGCTGCAGGAATGGTAATAAGGTGAAAGATCAGATATCCTTTGCCAAGGTCATAGGATTCCCCCACTCTTCCTCCTACATACTGCCCAACCATACCGACCAGATAGATAAGCGATGTTACAAGGGTGGCAAAAAGATTCGGCGAACCAATCTGTCCCGAGAAAACAAGAAATCCCTGATAGAGATCTCTGTTCTGCAGTTCAAAGTAGGCTGGCAGAGTCACAGAAACACCGCGGTAGACAATGCCGCCCAGAGTCATCGCCAAAAGCAGGACAAGAAATGGAGCAAGAGAGCGTTTGGGATTACCCTTCTCCTTCCTGACCTGCAAACCGCCTTGACCGTTACGAGCCAGGTAAAGGAGAAAAAGTCCACCGATATTCACCGTCCCAAGAACCAGATAGACTGCCTCGGCGCCCAAAAAATAATTCACGCTCCCGGCAAGAAGAGGTGCTGTCGCCAATCCAAGATTGCCAAACATGCCGTTGTAGGCCATCCCCTGGCTTGTTTTTTCAAATTCCTTAGATATCCACCCCAAACCTGCCGGATGATATATCCCGGAAAAGAGACCGATTCCGGCAAGGGCCAAAGCAAGAGCAGATGGATTTGACAGGTTCATAGCAGCAAGAAACCCACAGACTCCTGCCCCAAAATAAAATATGGCCAACAGGGGACGGGCTCCGAATCGGTCTGCCAACAATCCCCAGGGAAGCGCAGTCAGGCCAAAAAGGAGATACATCCAAAATGACAGGGCCAGGGTCTGGCCCATATCCATACCAAGTTTCTCTGAAAGGGGGAGAAGAATAGCTGGGAAAACCAGCATATTGAAATGGCTCATAAAGTGACCGAAACAAGTCACAGTAAGAATGGAACGTTCGCGAGGAGACATGTCTAACTTAACAGTGGAAAACGAAAAAATGCAATTATTGCATTCTTTTTTCGCTGAGCAGTTGGTTCACTCGGTTCAGAATCAAATCGGCAGTTTCCTCTTTACTGGTAAAGGGTAGATTGGAAAAACCGTGCTGATCAAGAAGAATCACCTGATTCGTATCCACCTCATATCCGGTAGATTCACCACTGATATCATTAATGGCTATGAGATCGAGATTTTTCTTTTTCATTTTTTCCTCTCCAGAGGCATGCAAATGACAGCTTTCTGCTGCAAAACCTACCAGGAGATAGCCATTTTCCTCTTTTCTCTCTCCAAGTTCCTTGAGAATATCGATGGTCTGTTCCAGCTTCAGAACAAACTCGGCATCTTCTTTTTTGACCTTTTCAGAAGCCACTGTTACCGGGCGAAAATCGGCTACTGCTGCCGACTTGATAATCACCGAAGAATCATGACAGGAATCCATGACCGCCTGACACATCTCATAGGCCGTCTGCACATGAATCAGTTCTACGCCATACGGAGGCTTCAACGAACAGGGGCCGCTGACCAGGACAACCTCGGCTCCACGCCTTTTTGCCATTCGCGCCAGCGCATAGCCCATCTTACCGGAAGATCGATTGCTGAGAAAACGTGCCGGATCCAGAGCCTCTCGGGTAGGGCCTGCAGTAATCAGAATTTTTTCTCCTTTCAAATCCTGAATACTAAGAGCGGCAAGAATCTGCTCACGAACATCCTCCCATTCCGGCAGACGCCCCGGTCCTTCAGTCTTACAAGCCATCATCCCGGAATCAGGTTCTATAATCCCATGCCCCAAATCCCTTAATATCTCAACATTACGCTGAGTCGCCGGGTTCATGAGCATACGACTGTTCATAGCCGGAGCCACAAATACCGGCGCATCAGCTGCCAAAACGGTGGTTGTCAGCAGATCATCGGCAAGACCATACGCGATCCTGGCTATTGTATTGGCTGTAGCCGGGGCAATCAGGAGCAGATCCGCCTCCGCTCCTAACTGAACATGAGATATTGAACGGGCCTCTTCTGCCGTGAACATATCGCTCAACACAGAACGACCCGACAAGGCGGCAAAGGTTAGGGGGGTGACAAAACGACAAGCAGATTCAGTCATCACCACAGAGACATCAGCACCTTCCTGGGTGAGTGCACTGACCCAGGAAGCCACTTTGAAGGCAGCAATGGAGCCCGTCACTCCAATCACAATATTCTTTCCAGCAAATGGACTTTGCATCGGCACTCCCCTTTTCTATTCGCCTAAAAACAAAAAAAGCATGTCCTGTCTGATACGGAACATGCTTTTCTCACTATTTTTCTGATTCAAAATCTAGTCCCTGCTGCCGCCGAAAAAACGAAGGAGCATGAGAAAGAGATTGATAAAATCAAGATACAGCGCAAGAGCCCCCATAATGGCACCCTTCCGCACCATCTCTTCACCCTGCTCCATGATGCCCTGCTCACCAATCTTCTTTATCTTCTGCACGTCATAGGCTGTTAGTCCAACAAAGACAAAGACGCCAATTAAAGAGATGGCCCAGTAAAGAGAAGAACTCTGGAGAAAAATATTGACAACGGAGGCAATGATGATCCCAATCACACCCATAAAAAGAAAAGATCCAAATCCTGAAAGGTCACGTTTCGTCACCAGCCCGTATACAGCCATAGCCCCAAACATACCTGCCGTGATAAAAAATGTGGCGGCAATTGAGGACTGGGTATAGGCAAGAAAAATCATGGACAGGGTCAAACCATTCAACGCCGCATAGCCGATAAAGAGACCGGTGGCAGTGCCTGCCTGAATTTTATCGATACGGGCAGAAAGGAAAAAAACCAGTCCAAGTTCAGCAACAAGAAGAATCATAAAAACAGGGCTGGCTATCAGCTGTTCAGCCAGACCACTCGATGCTGTAAACCAGGCAACAATACCGGTCAGGCCCAGTCCAACGGCCATCCAGTTAAAGACCTTTGCCAGAAAAATTGTTGATGCCTCCTGCCTGGCCTGGGTAAGAGTGATTTGATTACTCGTCTGATACATGTCAAAACTCCTGTTCTTAGTTTACGCAAAGTTGAAAATAAGCTACATATCCAATCAAGATCGCTTATATCTTAACCATTGTGGAAGAGCTTGCAAGTAAAAGAGGAAAGAGAGAAGGAAAAAATGAAGATTGCAATCAGCGGCAAAGGCGGAGTAGGAAAAACCACACTCATGGCACTTCTGGCAGGGGAATTCAAGAAAGCCGGTAAAGAAGTCCTGGTAATCGATGCAGACCCCAGTCCTCATATGGCCCAGACTCTGGGGGTGGAAAATCTGGAAGCCATCAGACCAATAGCAGAGATGACAAAACTCCTGGTAGAACGTTCCGGCAAGACCGAGGGTTCCCCCATGTATAATATGAATCCACAGGTCAATGACCTGCTGGAGGATTTTATGGTCATCCATGAAGGGATGAAGCTGATGGTGCTTGGAGCCATTCAGACCGGAGACAAAGGCTGTGCCTGCCCGGAGAACAATGTTCTACGCCGGATGCTGACCAAGCTTCTGCTCTCCAAGAATCAGGTCGTCCTTCTTGATATGGAGGCCGGTGTCGAACACCTGGGACGGGGTACCATTGCCGGAATAGATCACCTGCTGATTGTGGTCATCCCCTCAAAATCCTCCATCCGCACCGCCCTCAAGGTCAAAAAGCTGGCAGAAGATGTCAAGATTCCCAAAATCAGTTTTGTCGGCAACCTCATCAGTGATGAAGAGGACAAATCTTTTCTGAACGCTGGTCTCGGGGTGCAGCCAATTGCCTTTTTCCCAGACTCACAAACCATCAGGAAGGCCGAACGGCAAGATATCCCCATCACCAGCCTGGAGAACGCTGCAGGCGAGGCACCAGCCATACTGATGCGGGAACTGGAAAGAGACAAGATGTAAGGTACACATACTCAGCCTCCCTGGAAATTGTCCTCTTTTCTTCCAGGGTGATTATTTTTGATATTAATATGCCCCTTTACGATCAAAGACACGTTTGATCGTCTTCCCAATGATCTTTATATCAGTCCACAGGGAATAGTTAAGGATATACCAATCATCAAGTCCCACCCGTTCATCATAACTGGCACTGTCTGAACGCCCCTCAACCTGCCAAGGGCCGGTAATCCCCGGCTTCATGGAACAGTAGCGCCCGGCACTCTCTTTATAAAAATCAGTCAGCTCCTTGCCAACGATAGGTCGTGCCCCGACCACGCTCATCTCACCCTTGAGGACATTAACAAACTGGGGCAGCTCATCCAGACTGGTTTTTCGCAAAAATTTCCCAAGCCGGGTCACCCTGGGGTCGTCTTTCAATTTGAAACTGTGCGCCCATTCCTTACGCTTTTCCAGATTCTCTTCCAGGATCTGTTCCAGTTGTTCATCAGCATCAACAACCATGGAGCGGAACTTCAGGCAACCAAATTCCTTTCCGGCAGAGGTTATCCGCCTGTGGTGATAAAAGATCGGCCCTCCGTCCTGAAGCTTCACCAGGACACTGATAACAAGAAGAAGAGGAGAAATAAGAGTCAGGACCATGAGGGAAAAGATGACATCGAAGCTCCGTTTCCACTCGGTATTAGGATTAAAATTCAACACAAGAGTATTTCCCAGTGACTGAATTTCAGCATGATGCAGCCCAAAGACATAGAGATCAGGCACAAGATAAATCCTTGCCCCCAGAGATCGACACTCACGCAGGATAGAAAAAATCTTTTTCTCTGCCCTCATTGGCAGGGCCACATAGACATAATCAATATCGTTATTCAATAAAAAATTCCGAATATCGCCAATCGCTCCAAGTATAGGTTTACCGACAACACTACTTTTTTCATCCGGCTCAATTTTATCATCAAAAAAACCCAACACCTCTATTCCTGCCCAGGGGATAGCCTCAACTTCCTGTGCCAGCGTTATCCCCAGATCCCCTGCACCAGCCACCACGGCTCGACGAACATTTTTTCCCTTGGAGCGATAGTAACGCAAGATTTTGCGGGCAATAACATGGGCAGCAAAGAGTAACAACGGCGTAACCGTAGACCAGATCAAAAAGACTACCCGTGAATAGGCATGCGAAATTTTAAAGATAAAAAAGTAAAACAGAAGTGCCCCAACAACTCCCCCCCACGCCTTGACAATGACAAGAAATTCCAAATAAAATTTCCAGCCACGCCAGGAACGATACAGCTGAAAATACTGAAAGCTGATCAGAGATAAGCCAAAAGAGATCCAAAGGAGATAGGTATAGTAGTAATTCCACGGTACCCGGTACCATGTCACCAATGCCCAGAGGAAGATACAGACCAAGGCACAATCGATCAGATTTAATATTTTACATATAAGAGAACTCTGCTCACGCAGATTCAGAGACATCATAGCTTACCTGTTCTACTTCTAGTCATTCAATTTCTTAAAAAACAACCTACTTCTGCCACCAGCTATGGTGCATACTTAGCTTTGATCTCAGTATCACCGGCAAATACCTATATTTCCTTCCCAGATTATAGCCTAAATATTTTACGGCGCATCGTATAATTAAGCCAGGAATACGAAACCAGACCCTGTTCTTCAAAAAATAGCTTATTGCGGATTGAACATAACTGGCACCATGCCCTTCTGCTCTCCCATACTCTTTCAAAAGCCACTTCTCAGTGTTATGCAGGACACCGATGTCAAAATGTCTCTTCAATTCTTCGATGAGAGTATAATTATGAGAGTGATATACAGTTGCCTCGGCAACATACAATATGGCAGAGCCATGCAACAGGAGCCTGCCCACAGCGCAAGTATCTTCTCCAAAAATCAAATCGTTCTGAAAGTACCCGATTGCGGCAAGTTTTTCCTTTTTGTAGGCAGCAAACGAATTGGAGACAAAGGCTGTTTTAAGTCCATATGTACTTCTATCATTATACGACCTCTGCAAGGTCAATTCAGGATAATTAAACAAACGAAGATGGGCGGCTGCTAAGGTCGCATCTTGAGCAGGTAATTGCCTCCCATAGGTGACGTCAACAAGTGAATCCTTTTGTAATGGTGCGATCAGAGCTGCAAGTGATCCCGATTCAGCAATCACAGCATCCTGAGTCATAAACACCAGTATATCACCAGCGGCTTTCTCTGCAGCCATGGACCTGGTACCGCCATGGTCAAAATCTTCTCTTCTGACCCGAGTGACTTGCGCCCCAAAGGCCTCTGCTCTGGCAACAGTATCATCTGTTGAGGAAGAATCATAGACCAACAACTCATACTTTTCACTGAGATCCTGACTGGCAATGCTCTTCAAAACCGCGTCAAAGAGTTCTCCACCATTGAGTGTTGGAATAATAAGAGAAATCAACTGAGTCCGACCTCGTGCTCTTTTTTCAATTCCCTGGCAAGCAACACTGCTTTTTCACATTGGAAAATGTAAAATACAAATCGATTCCATGACAATCTAAAAAACAAACTACTTAACAGCTTATCTGCAATCCTAAGAAGAATGTCAGGAAGAGACTTGAGCAATCGGGCAAGTTTTCCGGCACCGGTATGACCTGTTTTTGATGGGTGCAGAGAAAGGAGAAGAGAGTAGTTGGGAATGGAGTTGCGCATTTTGGCAAAGACCTGTTTTTTATCCATCACGCCCATATGGGAACAACTATTGTCAACATGCGCTATTGTATACGAATCGCCCAAGCGAATTCCCCACTCAATATCCTCGAATCCATATCCCGTAAATCGTGAATCAAAATGGACAGAAGTCATAATATCTCGACGCACCATAATATTTGAGGTGAAAAGATATCGCCAGGGAATAGTGCTTCTGACAGCTGGTGCCAATGCCTCTGTCTTACAACTTTTATATAAATAAAAAGAATATTGCGGGTTCTCTTCTTCATTTTGCAAGTAACTGATTCCACCGCAGATAATCTCACAGCCTTTCCTGACATGCTCCAAATACGTTTGGATAAAATCATCCTGGTCAGGGAGCATATCCGCGTCCAGAAAAAGGACGTACTCACCTTTTGCCCGCAAAAGAAGTTCATTGCGGATTTCGGCCCGTCCCCTGTTTACAGCCAATTCCTTGTAGCTGACGAGAGGCAGCTGTGCTGCTATAGAACTATTACTGTATTTCTCGCTGGATCCATCATCCATTACGATTATTTCTACATGCTCTCCTTCCGACAGCTGGAGACATTGAGAATGAAGACGAGTAAGCAGTGGCCCGATATCCCAGTTATAGACAGGGACCAGAACAGAGAGAGAAACAGAGGAAGTCATGAGTAGGACTTAGGATTTTGTTTTTTTTACCAGAGCCAGCCTGCTCCGATAAAAATGAAGCAGACCTTTCCAGCCAAGTTTTTCCAGAAAAACACGCAACTGACGTTTAAGCAGGAGAAAACAATAATACCCCCAACTCGTATAACAAGACTTCTCTAATAATTCAGTTCTTGCCCTATGGGTTTCCTGCAAAGCCTTTTTCCAATTTTCCTCAGATATCCCATCATGCTGCATATTAGCAAGAACGGATTCACGTGACAAAAATTTTGCTCCTTGCTGTTTGAAACGCAGCAGCAGCTCATAATCCATAGCAAATTTATAATCAGGAGAAAAAAGGCCAAAAGAATGATACAGTTCAGCACGCACAAAACAGGTTGGATGGGTTACAGTCATCTCACGGCCAAGCAGCTGTGGGACGGAATGACAAAGATACTCTCGCTGCACACCTTTCCAAAACTGTAAAGCCCCGCAAACCACACCGACTGCCCTGTCAGCCAAAAATGTATCAACCACACGTTGCACAGTGTCTGTCTCGTACCAGTCTCCAGCATTGATTAAACCAATAACATCTCCCTGAGCTGCATGTATCCCTTTATTAAAGGCATCACTGATTCCCTTATCCGGCTCACTTTTCCAGAAATCTATTTTGCTGTCATATTCACGAAGTATGGAAACCGTATTGTCATGTGAACCTCCATCAATAACAATATATTCTATTGCCCCATAACTTTGCTGCAAGACACTGGCAATGGTCTGCCGGATAAAGGCTTCCCCGTTTAAGACTATTGTAATAATAGAAACCAGAGGGTGTTTTGCATTGCTCTGCTTCGTTTTACCATAAGCCCTTAAGCCGCCGGTCATTTTTTTCGGTTGTTTACGAGAATGTTCTGTTTCCACAAGTCTACACCTTGCTGCGATACAACTCTAATGTCTGGGATACACATTTATCCCAGGAAAACATCTTTTCCCGTTCATATCCGTGTTCCCTCAGTAAGTCTATACTCTCTTTTGATTGGAGTGTTGATTCCATGGAGACCCGCATCTCCTCCTCATCGGATGGATCAAAATAAATTGCCGCGTCTCCGGCAATTTCAGGCATGGAACTGGTATTACTGCAGGCCACGGGGCAGCCACAACGCATTGCCTCCAAAAGTGGCAGACCAAACCCCTCATAGAGCGAAGGATAGACAAACAAAGCGGCATGCGAATAGAGAGATGCCAACAGACTATCATCTGCATGCTGATGTTTG
>JAQYVF010000018.1 GCA_030145625.1 Desulfocapsa sp.
CCTCTTTTGGGGTGGTAACCGGCAGAATCAGGAATACAATCAGAGAGGGATGATTATGAAAGTGATCGATCTAGAACCAACATATTACGACACTTACTGTCACTGCCTTGAAGACTGGTCTGATGAAATGACTGAGGCAAGTAACCATAGGCCACCTTGCAAAATTGCCTTTTCGCCCAAACTCTTCGTTATGAGATGAATATTATCCTCGGAATATCAAATATATGCACCACAAGGGTACTTGTACCAGTAGTTAGGGTGATTCTTGCAGGGCACCTGCGGTAAAATTTTTCTCATGCCTCGATTTTGAACGAAAATTCTAATTTTTCAAGGTACCCCATAAAGAATGCTGGTACCAAAAACACAAACAAAAAGGTCTGAGAGTCAAGCTTGTACTTGAAAAAGAAGGCATAGTGGCTGGAATGATCCAATACCTGCCTGTTGAAGAATCAGTTATTGACGGAAAAGGACTTTATTTTATTCCTTGTATTTGGGTACATGGAAACAAAAATGGTATCGGTGATTTTCAAGGTAAAGGCCTAGGAACAGCATTGCTTAAGGCAGCTGAAAATGATGCAAAAAATATGGGCGCGAAAGGCATGGCAGCATGGGGATTACGACTGCCTTTTTGGATGAAAGCATCCTGGTTTAAAAAACATGGATATCAGGAAGCAGACAAGGATTTCCTGAAACTTTTAGTTTGGAAACCATTTTCAGACGATGCGAGCCAACCACACTGGATTCATCCCAGAAAAAAGGTTCAGAAAATTTCAGAGAAAGTGACGGTAACTGCATTTATTTATGGTTGGTGTCCCGCTCAAAATATTGTTTTTGAACGGGACAAAAGAGCAAGTATGGAATTCGGTGACAAGGTAGTCTTTACAAGCCTAGACACCTCTGATCGAGAAGTATTTCTGGAATCGGGAATTTCAGATGGAATTTTTATTGATGGGGAGCAAATATCGACAGGCCCACCATTATCCTATGATAAAATTCTAAAAAAGATCGCAAAGAAAGTTAAGAAAAAGAAAACTGTGATCAAAGATAAGAGTTCGAGCAAAAAAAATTAATGAAGAATGATCCCAAATATTTAGAAGCAAAAGGAGTTTTCATATGATTAGTCGACAGATCTCGCAAAGAGTGAAAGTTCTGATCATTCTCTTGCTGGTGGTTGCCTGTTTTTCTCTCACCTATTTTTTTCATCATGTGCTCGGCTCCGGCAGAGTCGTGACCCATTTCTACTATATCCCCATAATTCTCGCCGCCCTCTGGTGGCACCGCAAAGGACTCATTGTCTCTCTGATTTTGGCCGCATTCCTTGTATTCAGCAGTTATTTGTCCAGAGACCACTCCTTAAACATCAATGATTACCTGCGGGCCTGCTTGTTTATCTCCATTGCTTCAATTGTCGCTTTATTGAGTGAGAGGATTCAACAGTCCAAGCAAAATCTTTGTGAAAGTGAAGCCCGCTACAGGTCATTGTTTGATAATATGAATCTCGGCGTTGCCATATACCGTGTTAAAGATAACGGAAACCGATTTGTTATTCACGATTTCAATCAAGCCGCCCAAACCATTGACCAGATCAGTCACGATCAGGTTGTCGGAAAGGAACTGCTATCGGTTTTTCCGGGAGCAAAAGACTCTGGCCTCTATGAAGCCATGCAGGGAGTCTTGCGAACCGGGGTCGCAACGTATCAGGGAGTTCGTCATTACAAAGATCAGAGAATAAACGGTTGGCGGGAAATCTTCGTCTACAGGCTACCAAACGGCGAGGTCGTTATCGTATACAAGGACCAAACCAGCCAAAAACGGAACGAGGAAAAGATGCAGCAATTGGCCTCAATCGTGGAATCCTCCAATGATGCCATTGTTGCCATGGAACTTGACGGCAGCGTAACCAGTTGGAATCCTGCCGCCGAAAAGATCTACGGCTATGCTGCAGGTGAGATCCTCGGTAAGTTAATTCTTCATCTGATCCCGCCTGAACTGCACAGGCAGACCTTGAACGCCCTGGACATGATTGCCCAGAATAGGAGAGTAGAATCCTTCGAATCGCAACGAATCAGAAAAGACGGTTCACCGTTTGACGTTTCGGTCACCATGTCACCGGTCTTTGATATAAGCGGGCAGGTAGTGGCGGCCTCGATCATCGTTCACGACATCAGCAAACGAAAGAGAATGGAAGAGGCATTACAATCCGCTCACGAGCATCTTGAACAGCAAGTCCTGAAAAGGACGGAACAACTGTCTCTTACCAACGAAGAACTACGTACTGAAATACAGCATAGAAAACAGGTAGAAGATGATCTGTATAAGAGCAATGAACAAATAAAGTTATTTTCCTATAGAGTGTTGCATGATCTGAAAAGTCCGACCGTTACTCTCCGTGGTCTGACAAATCTCCTGCAAAAGAAATACAGCGGGGTACTCCACGAAAAAGGCGCGCAGTTCTGTGAACAGATCATCAAAGGAGCCGACCAGATAGCCTCACTGGTTGAAAAAGTGAACCAGTTCATTGCCACCAGAGAATCGCCGCTAACTCTTGAAGAAATCCCGGTGAAAGAATTATTTCAGATAAACAGAAATGAGTTTGCCGATCGGCTCAAGGAGCGACGGATTGACCTGCGGGAGGAAGAAACCGAGGCTGCGATCAGGGGGGATCGCTTGGCGCTCATACGGGTTTTGAGGAATTTCGTTGAAAATGCAATAAAATATGGGGGAGATTCACTCTCGACTATTCAGCTTGGCTACCACTCCACTGATGATCTTCATGTGCTATCGGTCCGTGATAATGGCATGGGGGTCAGAAGTGAAAACGTGCAACGGATATTCGGTCTGTTCGAGCGTGACCAGCCCTCGTCAACGATTGAAGGTACCGGCCTGGGACTGGCCATTGTCAAGGAAATTGCTGAACAGCATCATGGTACCGCCTGGTTGGAAAGTACACCTGAGGTTGAGACAACTTTTTATTTTTCTGTTGCCAAAGACCTTTAACACCCTCTTGGGAAACGGACAAACCAACAACCCTCAGAGCCAGCCAAGCATATCGGCAAAAAAGAGGACTGAGATAACTCATTAAAATAATATTCTTTCAGGAGAGTCTATTCTCATTTATAACCTGACCAACCTTTTGTGGTAAAAGGGTATTCTTAATCGTTTTGTATTCTAAATAACACTATTCTGGTAACAAGCGAATTCCACCTGTATGCAAAACAATCGAGGTTAAGCAAATAAACAACAAAAGAATTCTTGCTTTTTCAACTTGAGACTGATACTCGTTAACTTATTGGCGATAAAGTTATTAAATGCAAAATTAACACCAGAGCCATCAAATAGCCGAAGCCACTGATAAGACAATATTTTTCCCATAATTGCAGACATAGCCCAAACTGTGTTATACTTCAACTGTTAGTTGCGTAACAAAATAAATCAATTTTCTACCATATCAAACTTCGGGTACACATATTCTAAAGTAAACTTAAAACGGTGCTGCGTCATTCGTTTTCCCTAAAATTAAATAATATACGATTACTATTCAAACTCAGCCAAACTAGAAGCAATCCAGGCAGCACATTGATATCTCACACTCATTCAGTTCATCACAGTGTCATTCCCACCTAGGCGGGAATGACACTGTGATGAACTGAAGATTAGCGGTATTCTGAAATTAATAAGACACTATCCAATACATCTCACCGGAAAGCCGAAACAACCGGCTGCAGATAAATTCAACCCTCATTTACAGGTGCAACATGAACAAATACTGGCCTAAGTTAATAGAGCTCTTTGACAGCGAAGATGGTTCACTTCCCGATGTATTCATTGATGAATTAAGCGGAGATCAAGTTTGTTCGATCTACTCTTGGATCATGTCTCAAGCCACAATATATGATGAGCCAACATTGTGGCATAACGCAGAAGGAAAATCCTTGCCAATTAAGTCAATTGAGCAGCCCGCTCGTGCTGTAGTCAGTGGCGATGTCGTTCAATTTCGCCATGGCCTGACAAACCTTCAGATTGCAGGTGTCGAGCTACTTGGCCTGACCATTTGCATTTCTTCCGACCAGATCAGTTTTGATTACCAAACGGGAGATGACTGGGATGCCCCCCAGGTTGCAGCATTTCTTGAGCTTCTTGCAGGTGTAATCCGATTAGCACCAGAGGCTACAATCACACACCAGTTCGAGGGATCCAACAAGAACACGCCTGGCTTCACAGAGACAGTTCATGAGTATATCCATAGCAACTAATTGGGCATCCAAAAACTTTTCCCCACATGCAAAAGGTTACACACTTTAACCCTATCTCCTGATAAGCCCGGTCTGCCAAAAAACGAAGAACGCCCCTCCACCCCTTAGGGGCCACTACCCGATCCTTTGAAAAGAATGCCTGGCACCTGGTAACATCATTAAAATGAAATAGAGCCTTATCAAATTGTTCATGTTGCGCTAGTCATCTCTCAATTTAGCGATATTCAATATTCTTCACTTGTAAAATTTCCCCCACCCGTTATATTGAATGAATATTCAATCAATAAAGGGAAGACTTATGCCTAGAAGCAAAAAACTCAGTGACGCAATGAAAGAAGAGCGAAGAGAAAAAATTCTCAAGGGCGCACTTCGTCTATTTGCTACCAGAGGACTGGCAGGAACAAAAATATCGGATATCGCAATGGAGACAGGTATGGCCCAGGGCCTGGTCTATCATTATTACCGGTCAAAAGATGATATTTATACAGACTTGATCTCTACAGCGTTTGAAAAACTCACCTATGCATGCCGTGAACTAGAGAAGTTACCTCTGTCTCCTGCGGAAAAAATCCAACGAGCCCTTGAGGGCTTAATAAAAAGTTTCTGGCATAACAATCATACAGCGTTCAATTACTTATTAATCGCACAGGCTACGGCCACTGACACCCTTCCGGAAAAGCTTAAGAAGAGCATTCATCGCCAAAACAAACTTCCCTATAGTGTGATTGAGGATATCATAAAAAAAGGACAAAAAGATGACATGGTATGGGAAGGCGACCCTCAACAACTTGCTATTTTATTCTGGAGCATAATAAAGGGATTAGCAATTCATCGCTCAAGCCATAAAGATACAACCATTGAACCAGACATACATGCCATTAAGCGTATGTTCCTAAAAAGGATCTGACACATAGACATGACAACAACTGATATCCCAAAAACTGTGCAAACAGTTCAAGGTTAAATTGAATATGCTGAATATGGCAGTGGGCCGACTGTGCTTTGTATCCATGGAGCAATGGGAGGATATGACCAATCCCTGACCCTGGGAAGAGCAATTGGCCCTCCCGGTTATCGATACATCGGAGTTTCGAGACCAGGTTATCTTGGCACATCTATAAAAATGGGAAAAAAGCCTGAGGCTCAGGCAGATTTACACGCGGCCCTCCTTGATAAACTCAACATTGTTGATGTCATAGTAATGGCTATATCAGGAGGCGGACCAAGTGCTCTCCATTTCTCACATCGTCACAGCAAACGATGCCGAAAACTGATTTTATGTTCTACTGTTGCAGGGCCAACCAAACAAGAGATCCCGTTATCCTTTTATCTCATGACAATGTTAGCCCGTGTTAAACCGCTCATGAAATACCTCCAGAAAAAAACGAAACAAAATATCGAAAGGTCATTGTCTCGCTTAATAAAAAATCAAGAATTATTACAAAAAACCTTAGAAAACGAAGAGGTAATGCAACTCTTCAAGGTGATCCTCATTGGTAGTTTTGATAACATTGACAAACGCATCCAAGGAACAAAAAATGATATAAGAATTAGCAACACTTGCTCTTATCCACTACAGGACATTGATCTTCCGGCTCTCATTATCCATGGGACACATGACCCTCTTCTTCCCTTTGAGCAAAATGGAAAACGCCTTGCCTCCGAAATTTCAAATGCGCATTTGTATGCCTTACAAGACGGGGGACATTCGGCAATATTTTCTCATAACAAACAGGTACGAAAAGCTGTGGCTGAATTTGTTCAATGTGAATGCTAACAATTAAAATTCAAGATATAAACACTGAGACAGACACGACCAAAACAAGAAACAAGAGGACAAGAAGACGATTAAGCGACCTGACTAACCACCCATTTCTTGCCATTGGTTAAGCACAGAATAGACGAACAAGGAACCTATTATGATTGATGTGAAAAATATATGGTCAGCGTATAAACGAATAAAACCCTTTGTTCGAAAAACACCTTTGGAGTACTCAAGGGTTCTGAGTGAGATCACTCATGGAGATGTCTTTCTCAAAATGGAATGCTGGCAACATACGGGCAGTTTTAAGCCCCAGGGGGGCATTTAATTGCCTTCAGCAGCTCACTCATGAGCAGAAACGACGAGGAGTTGTCGCCCCGACTGCAGGAAATCACGGCATTGGTCTTTCATATGCCGCGAACATTCTTGGAGTACCTGCACACATTTTTTTACCGGAAAATTGTGACCCGATGACAATAGAAGTCTTAAAAAGCCTTAAGGCAAATATTTCACTGTTTCCAGATATTGAAACGGCGCGAATCGAAGCGTTAAAATCTGCTGAAACAGAGAACTTGAGTTTTATATCCGCATACAATGAAAAAGGGATGATTACCGGAGGAGGGTCGATTGGCCTTGAGATCCTTCAGGAACTCAGCGATGTTGATATCGTGGTGGTATGCGTTGGTGGAGGTGGCCTTATCTCCGGCATTGCGAGCGTGTTGAAAGCCAACAATCCGTCAATAGAAATATGGGGTGCCCAAACGGAGAACAGCCCAACATTTGTTCGTTGGTTCGAAGCCAGGAAGATCATTCCGGTAACACTGAAACCATCCATCGCCCCTGGTCTCAGCGGCATAATAGAACCGGAAACGATGACATTTCCGATTATTCGAGATCATGTGGATAAAATGATCGCAGTAAGTGAAGATGATTTGGTTGAGGGAATGAGATTTATGATGAAACACCACCAACAGGTTGTTGAGCCTTCAGGCATTGCAGCCGTATCAGCTATCATGCGTAAGGCAAACACCTTTCCCAAGAAAAAAATAGCCGTTATAGTAACAGGTCGAAACGTTTCCTATACTGAATTCAGCTCCCTGGTAAACTGAAGCATCAAGTTCAATCAGCAACTATGATAAAAAGATAAATGAGTATATAAGACAGTATCAAAAAAGGTTGGGCGTAGAATTAACCGACTTACACGCTCAAAACATTTTGTCGCTATATCAGAGGCATATAAAAATCGCAACAGGAGTAGCCGTCATGAAACATCTTGCGTTCATTTTCGCCCTTCTTTTCCTATCATACCCGCCTATTGGACACTCAAGTCCTAATAGTGTCACAACAACAGAGAATTCCGCTCTCATCTGGCCTGCCGGTCTGCCAATCTATGATCACGTCATAATTGTTGTCGAGGAAAACAAAGATTACGAAGAGATCATCGGCCACTCCAATGCTCCTTATATCAACAACCTGCTCAAGAAAGAGGGAGCCAACTTCACACAGATGTATGGTGAGGAACATTATAGTCAGGGTAACTATTTCTGGCTGTTTTCAGGCGACAATCAGACCGTCGGCTTCACCGATCATGTTCCCTCTGCAAAGAATCATCCCCACTACCCGTTTAGGACAAGCAATCTTGGTGAACAGCTCATTAAAAAGGGGCTATCATTTAAGGGTTATGCGGAAAGCCTGCCTGAAATCGGTTTTAGTGGTGAAAAGGGCTCTGACGGCCTTTATGCAAGAAAACATGTCCCTTGGATCAGTTTTGCCAACGTACCCAATGGCACAACGGTTGGCACATCATCCAACCTCAGATTTTCGGACTTTCCTTCCGATCCCTCTCTGTATCACACCCTGCCCACAGTAGCCTTTGTTATCCCCAATCTGGACAACGACATGCACAACGGCCCCATCACTCAAAGCGTTGCAACAGGCGACCAATGGCTGCGGAAGAATATCAATCCATACTATCAGTGGGCCAAGGATCACAACAGCCTGCTCATCCTCACATTCGATGAAAACGATGACAAGAGGGGCTACCGAGGACTGACAAATCCCTTGGTGGACCCACAGTCCTGTATCGGCGAGGGACGGGATGAAGAGTACTGTGTTGACATGCAGAACCGTATTGTCACTATTTTTGCCGGGGCACATATCAAGCCCGGTGATTACCCCGAGGGTAAGGGCATCACCCATGTCAACATCCTGCGCACACTGGAAGCCATGTATGGATTGCCCAAAGCAGGCACCCAACAGGACAACGCAGCCGGAGGCGGAATCAGCGACGACTACATTATCACTGATGTCTTTGAGATAAACAAATAATAGCCCATCACATTCACTTAGACAGTTGCCATGAACCTGATAAAATTTAATATCATCGGAAGACAGCACTATGGAAGTCATTCATTTAAAAGAACAGGGATCTAAAATACCAGACCTTTTCCAATACGACGTAATAGCAAAAATGAACAATCATAATTTTACTCTCGTCAGGGTTAAAGAGAGGACTCTTGATTTTCATAGCCATCCTGATTCAGACGAAGTTTTCTTTATTGTAGAAGGAGAGATGAAATTAGAATTCAGAGAGAAAACCGTCGAACTAAAAACAGGTGACATGTGTGTTGTGCCGAAAGGCACTGAACATCGTCCGATTTGCACCACAGAAGTTACCTGCCTGCTTATCGAAAAGGAAGGCACCTTAACCGCAGAGAACACTGGTGGAACATACAAGAACTAATTGACGTCACTGTCAAAAACAGGAACTGATACAAAAATGAAACGAATCGGCATAATTGGCGGTCTTGGGCCTGAATCAACAGTTGATTATTACAAAGAAATAATTGGAGCATTCAACACAAAGCATGCCCATTTAGCGTATCCGGAGATCATTGTTTACAGTGCAAACCTTAATGAATTCATGCAATTCATAGAATCGGAGAAATGGGCCGAACTTACTGATTGGCTCTTAGAAAAACTCATCTCTCTTCACCATGCCGGGGCCGAATTTGCCGCCATTGCATCCAACACACCACATATCGTCTTTGATGCCATCCAATCAAAATCCCCCATACCACTATTGAGTATTGTTGAGGCAACATGCAGCAAAGCACAGAAAATGAAACTGAGGCACATAGGTCTGATGGGCACTCAGCTCACTATGGAGGCGGACTTTTACAAAAAACCGTTTCTGTCTAAAAACATATCAGTCGCTGTTCCATCGAAAGAAGAACAGCAATTAATCCATCACAGATTATTCTCAGAAATCGAATTAGGAATTTTCAAAGACTCAACACGAGAGGAACTGCTAGCTATCGCAAAAAGAATGGTAACTGATGAAGGAATTGACTCCTTAATTTTAGGGTGTACCGAACTGCCATTAATCTTAACAGAAAACACATTTGGCATTCCATTTCTAAACACCACCGCGATTCACTGCGAAGGCATTGTAAGACACTGTATTGCCGGTTAACACAACAGCTACAAACAACACATCATTTCGATTTCATTAGTTTTAATAGGAATTCTCTCTGGATTCTTTTTCAGTTCAACCTTCTTTCTGAACCGCCTGATGAGTTTAGAGGGAGGGCATTGGGTTTGGTCAGCGAGTCTTCGATACGGTTTCATGATCCTCTTTCTCATTCTCCTGCTTGCTTTTTTCCAGGGGATCAAAACCCCGAGAAAGGTCTTTCGTCTTTTCCTGAAAAACTGGATATTCTGGACCACCAGCGGAAGCATTGGTTTCGGTGCCTTCTATGCATTGATCTGTTTTAGCGCCGATCACGCCCCCGGATGGATTATTGCAGCAACCTGGCAGCTTACAATCATTGCCTCCCTCGTTGTTTTGATCGGATTTGGAAGATCGTTTCCCAAAAAGATCTGGCTGTTTTCAATTCTCATCTTTATCGGCATCCTGATGGTCAACCTGAGTCATGCTGATTTGGCAAATTTTAAGACTTTGATCACAGGAGGACTTCCTGTTTTGGTGGCAGCATTCTGCTACCCAATAGGCAATCAATTGGTATGGGAGGCAAAAAATGGCAACAAATCTCTACCAGACATTAAAGACCCTCTTCTGGAAAATCCGTTTAACAAAGTTTTGTTGTTATCACTCGGATCTATTCCATTCTGGCTAATCCTTATTGTGATCACCCGGCCACCACCTCCATCTGCACAACAGCTTCTCAACACCTCTTTAGTTGCCCTTTTTTCTGGAATTTTTGCCACGAGTTTATTTTTGTTGGCCCGCAATAAATCCAGAAAAGCAAGTGAATTAGCCGCAGTTGACGCAACCCAGTCCAGTGAAGTCATCTTTGCTTTACTCGGTGAGATTCTATTCCTGAATGCACCACTTCCCAATATGACGGCCTTTGCAGGAATTTTTCTGGTATTTATTGGCTTGATATTTTTTATCCGCTTCCAGGAAGTGGAGAGTGAAACTCCATCAATTTAGCCGGGAGAGAGAATAATTTTCGTAAAAGACACGCCCCTCCCCTTCACGAAAATGTCGTTCGCAGGCTCCTTTCTTCAAAATAGATCATTCGCATCAACATGGTTTGCCTGTAACTTGAGAAGACGCCGGTATATTCCATCATCTTGAGCTATTAATGATTCATGATCACCCTGCTCGACAATGCTTCCCCTCTCCATGACCAGAATATGATCTGCCCGACGAATGGTTGATAGCCGATGGGCAATAACAATACCGGTTCTGTCTGCAAGTGTGGAGGCTATAGCCCGGTCGATTAAAATTTCCGTAGCCGAATCGACACTGGAAGTCGCTTCATCAAGGATAAGGATCCGGGGATTTCTGGCAAGCACTCTGGCAAAAGCCAGGAGCTGCTTTTGACCTGAAGAAAACCCTACCCCTCCCTCTCCAATCCGTGTTTCCAACCCTTCAGGAAGGCGTGCAATAACTCCGGCAAGCTGAGCTTTTTCAATTATTACATTCAACTCACTTTCGCCCAACTCTTTATCAAGAAGAATATTCTTCCTGACACTTGCAGGAACAATGAACACATCCTGCATAACCAGGCCAAGTCGCTCTCTAAGCCACTGAGTGTTCAGATCACTTACATTCTGACCGTCAATACGGATCTGCCCGCTATCAGGTTCATAAAATTTCTCAAGGAGACTGACAACAGTGGACTTCCCGGACCCTGTGGCCCCCACAATAGCCAGAGTTTTTCCTGGAGAGACATGGAAAGAGAGATCCGACAAGACCTGCTCGGTATCATAGGAAAAATGGACATGATGAAACGACACTTCTCCTTTCATCTCCGACTGTCCCGCTATCCTCTTGACCGGAGAGCAGACAGGAGAGGTGTCCAGAAGCTGGAAAATACGTTCTGCCGAAGCCATGGCAGATTGGACTATGGAGTATTTCTGGGACAGATCCCGAATCGGGCGAAAGAAAAGACGCATATAGGCAAGAAAAGCGGCAAGTTCTCCAAGAGTCATCTGCTCCTGGATGATCTGACCGCCGCCGTACCAGATAATGGCAGCCGTAGCCATGGAGCTGAAAAGATCTATGGCAGGCATGAAGATGGAAAAGAGCCTGATCTGATACAGATTTCTTTGCAGATACGCATTGTTCAGTTCAACAAATCTTTTATATGTATCCTCCTGCCGCATGAACATCTGGAGAACGGAAATTCCGGAAAGAGCTTCCTGCAGAAAAGCATTAATCCTGGCAAGTCGCGTTCGGATGGCTCGGAATGCATCCCTGGCAAGCCTGCTGAACCAGAGGGTATTTCCCGTTATCAGGGGCACGAGAATGCTCAAAATAAGAGCAAGCCTCCAGTTCATCCAGAAAAGGATTACCATGATAGCGATAAGCTTGATACAATCATTAAAGAGTGTGACTATGACCGAGGTAAACATCTCGTGCATGTTCTGAATATCATTTGTCAACCGAGTCACAAGTTTTCCGCTGGGATTGTTATTAAAAAAAGAGAGATCCAGCCCCAGTACATGCCCAAAAAGCTGCTGCCGCATCTCATGCATGATGATCTGTCCTGTCCATTCAAGGATGATAACCTGAAAAAAATTGGCCAGAAAACCACATATGACAACACCGATAAACGTACCGGCAAGCATACTGAGGCCACCAATTCGGACTGAAATTTCCAAGCCGGTATTGCTTATGTATTGATCAATACCCAGTCGGATCATATAGGGCAGAGCAAGACTCGCCCCGATGACGGCAAATGAAAGGAGAATGGCAATGACAAGTCGTTGCCAATACGGTACGGAATACGAGATAATTCTACGCCAAAGCCCCGTGTCAGCGACCTTGCCCAGTTTATCCTCCTCGAAATATCCATATCCGTATCGCATAATACCTACCCTTCCCCTAGCAATGACTCAGTCTGATGCGAATAGATCGTGGCATAAAAAGCATTGCTTTCCAGCAGGGACTGATGATCCCCCTGGGCCACCATTTTGCCATTATCCATGACCAGAATCTGCTCTGCCTCGACAAGAGGGGCGATACGATGGGAAATGACAATGCATGTTTTCCCCTTCAGGTAGGGCGCAATTTGCTGCAAAATGACATGTTCAGTTTCGGTATCAACGGCAGAGAGCCCGTCATCGATGATGACTATGGGGCGATCAAGAAGCAGGGCCCTGGCCAGGGCTATACGCTGTTTCTGTCCTCCGGACAGCTTTACCCCCTTCTCACCTACCCTGCTTTGATATCCGTCAGCAAAAGAGATGATCTCGTCATGTATAGATGCCGCCCTTGCCACTTTCTCAATCTCCTCCATACCGGCATCAATTTTCCCCAGTGCGATATTGGCCTGGATCGTCTCTGAAAAGATTGTGGCCTCCTGGGGCACATAGGCGATAGCATTTCGCACCGTAGCCAAAGGGAGTGTATTCACATCCCTCCCCCCTAAAAAGAATACACCGTCAGCAACCGGGTAGAGACGAGTAAGAATATGACATAGGGTTGTTTTCCCGGAACCTGTTTTTCCTATCACACCCACCACACCTTGGGTAAAGGAAACGGTTACACCATCCAAGGCCGGAGTGGTCTGACCTGGGTAGGCAAAGGAGAGTTTCTTTACTTCCATCCCCCCTGATTGCAAAGGAAAAGACTCTTCTGAAACAACATCACGGAGCTCCGACTCTTCGGAAAAAATACGGTTTATGCGGGCAAGGGACGTTGCCCCGCGCTGGAAAAGATTGGTCACCCAGCCAATGGCCATCATTGGCCAGGTCAACATGAACAGATAGGACATGAAGGCAACAAAATCACCAATGGTTATTGTCCCCAGAACAGTTAAACGGCCACCGAAAAAAAGAACAAGCAACAGACTGCAATTCCCGATGAGACTTGAAAAGGGGAAAAGAAGGCCCTGAATAATAGCAACTTTCAAATTATGATGAACATAAACTTTTCCCATTCGTCCATACTGCTCAACCTGGGATTGTTCCTGGGTATAGGCTTTCAGGAGATGGATAGAAGAGATGGTACTGCGGGCAAATTCGGTCATCGCTGCAAACTGCTCCTGGACCTTGTTAAAACGTTTGTGCAAACGGGCCGAAAGCATCCTGGTAGTGATAGCCAGCACCGGCATAGGAGCCACAGCAATAACGGTGAGAGTGGGGTTGATATAAGCCATACACCCAAGAGCTGCCAAGGTCATCACCAGAGCATCAACAGCGGCAACCATGCCCATACCTGTGGCCAGTTGTACAGCGGCAAGGTCATTGGAAGAAAGAGCCATTAATTCGCCGGTGGTATGGCGTTGGAAAAATCTACGATCAAGGGTGAGCAGGTGAGCCACAAGCCTGTCCCGCAAATCGCGCTCCAGCAGACGGGAAAAACCAATAATAAGATAGCGCCACACAAACCTGCAACAGGCTATCCCCACGGCCAGAAGCAAAATATACCCGGCACATTGAATCAGGATCGCCCCGCTGGCCGTACCATCTTCCAGGGCATCAACTGCCCTTTTAATAAACCTCGGAGTAAGAAGCTGGAAAGAATCAACACCCAAAAGGGCTATAACGCCCAAAATAAGCCGCAAACGATGGCGTCTGAAAACGGGAATCACCAGAAAAAGGTTTTTGGCAGAAAAAAACCTCCCACTCTTTATGGCTGACTTATCGGTCAAGCAACACTCCCTCTGTGCAGTGGAGAGATAGCCTTAAATTTTTCCACAAAACCTATGTGCTTATAACTGAGCTTTGCTTTTCGTAATCCTGCGTTCCCCAAATCCTGCTCCCTGTTTATCGTTTCGTATTGCTCAGGCAGAATGGAGGCAAACGCCTGATTGATAAACTGCCAGAGCCCCTTGTACTCATCCACTGCTTTTTCAAAATGAATAACAAAACTCTTGCCACAGGCAAGCTCCTCTCCCAATGAATACGCCACAGGCTTGCCTTCCACGTAATAAATGCCGCCACAGAGTTGCAGCTCTTCAGCCCTTTCCAGGGCCTCTTTTGCCGCCGCATAATCCCCAGGCTCATCCCGATTCGCTCGCCACGTTTCAAGTATCTCCAGGACATCATCCTTATGTGTTTCCAAAAGTGGCCGGCCTTCATACGGATAATTATTGAGAAACGCTTTGATCAGGTTGCGTTTTTTATGAAACTTACGCCCTGCAAGCTCTGCGAGATCTTTGCGTCTATAGAGATAATCAAAATTATCCCTGTCCTCTCTTATTTCATATCCCAGTGTCGTCAACACCTGAACCTGAGAATGACTGACACATTTCATAGTATGAAATTTTTCAAACAACTGATCAAGTAATTGTGCATCAGGCAGGCCGAAAGGAAGCATAAAGAACAAATCCTTACCATCTATACCAGTGACAAGCAGCAATTCTTCTGCCAGCAGAGACACCCTGTATTGATGTATGTCCCGAAAGAGATAGAGGTTGGCAAAGGTGAATTCTGAAATACCTTCCGCAAGTTTTTGAAAAAGGGGGTGCAGAGTTTGGCGCATGAGCAGGTGCAATTCAGCGTCACTGGGATAACGTGGTATCATCAGACACTCCTCTTATACGTGCAAAAAAACAGATCAAAGATGATTGGTCTCTATTTAAATAAGCATGATTCCGTAACGCGCAAAGCTAGGCACTTGAAAAATCATTATCAATGCGGATTGATACCTTTTATTGTCCTACAAGTCTATTCCATAGTATTTTTTGTGCTGTTTGGTGTAAAATGGTTTGAGAAGACCTCCTGAAGTTAAGGTCAATTTTTCTCCCACTCCCATTATAGCTGAAAGAGTCAGCCGGGAATGAAGGTGGCCTAAAGAAGATTTTTCCCTTGAGGCTTCCTTAAGTTACTCGGAAGCAGCATAGCGAGCGATCGCCTCGTCCATTATTTTCCTTAAAAAAAAGAGAGGGCAGAATGAAAACAGTAGAAGCAATACATGCACGTCGGGCTGTTAAGCATTTTGATGCGAACCATAGTATGAGCACAGAAGAAGTGAATGAACTTTTGTCGTTGGCTGTGCTCTCTCCCACGGCATTCAATATTCAAAATTGGCGTTTTGTTGTGGTAACAGACAAGGAGTTAAGAAAACAAATAAGAGAGGTGGCCTGGGATCAGGCACAGGTGACAGATGCTTCATTATTTATGGTTCTCTGTGCCGACCTGAAGGCATGGGAGAGGGAATCCAGTCGCTACTGGGTTAATGCCCCAAAAGAGGTCCAGGAGTTTATGATTCCGGCTATCGATGCCTACTATCGCGGCAAAGACCAGGTTCAGAGAGATGAAGCAATGAGATCCTGTGGCATAGTGGCACAGACATTAATGCTTGCCGCAAAATCCATGGGATACGACTCATGTCCCATGGATGGTTTCGATTTCGATAAAGTCGCTGAGCTTATTCAACTTCCCGATGACCACGTGATCGCAATGTTTGTTGCTGTCGGCAAGGGTACAAAAGAGGCATGGCCACGACCGGGTCAGCTGAATCTCGATGAGGTGGTCATCGAAAACCGGTTCACCTGATATTCTTCTGGCTCTTAACGGTGGTCAGGACAAAGCTATGATTTATTATTTAGGATTAATTGGCATTGCCGCTTTTTCTATCACCGGGGTCATTGCCGCCGGCAAGAAGGATATGGATATCTTCAGCATTGTCCTGCTTGGTATGGTTACCGCGCTCGGTGGCGGCACTGTGCGCGACATACTTCTGGATGTTAATCCTGTCTTTTGGATTGCTGATCTCTCTTATCTCTGGGTCTCCCTGCTGGCTTCTGTCCTGACCTTCTTTTTGATCCGATACGTCACACATGTTTTGCGCTTATTATTGTTTGTTGATGCCTTCGGCCTGGCCCTTTTTACCATCCTGGCAACAGAAAAAACCATAGATTTCGGATTTTCAGCGCCAGTTGCCGTATTAATGGGTCTCATTACAGGCATTGCAGGCGGCATGATTCGTGACGTATTGACAGGCAGAATGCCGCTCCTTCTAGGCAAAGAATTTTATGCAACTCCAGCCCTGCTCGGAGCTATTATTTTTCCCGTATTGAGCTATTATTTTCCCTTACATGACTTAAATAGATTATACGCCATCGGGATCATTTTTATCATTAGAGCATCTGCTATTCAATGGGGGCTCTATTACCCAAGATGGCTTACATACCGTAAACGAAACTAGAAACAATCTCAGTTGCTGCTCACAGAGAGACAAGAAAATGGATAAACACGAAAAAATCAACTATATCGAATTTCCTGCCAAGGATATCAAAGCGACTAAAGAATTCTTTACAACTGTATTCGGCTGGTCGTTCATAGACTATGGCCCGGAATACACCGCTTTTTCAAATGAAGGTATTGATGGCGGTTTTTTCCGTTCGACCTTATCTGTTTCTACAGAAAACGGTAGCGCCCTGATAGTCTTTTACAGTAACAACTTGGAGCAAACTCAAGGGAAAATAGAAAATGCAGGCGGATCAATCATCAAGGCAATCTATTCTTTTCCAGGTGGTCGTCGCTTCCACTTTACTGATCCCAGTAACAATGAGTATGCGGTGTGGTCTAACGTTGAGGTATGAGATCTGCTGTGAATTTGGCATTGTGCAGATCAAAGATCTGATAATTCCCCTATTCTCAGATACCAATAACTATCTAACTTCAGGAGGAAATTTAAAATGATTGGTAAAATTATATCAGGATTCTGTTTTTTTATCCCAGGGTTGCTTTCATTTATAACCATCGCACAAGCTGTCGACGAAAAAATCATCCCTGTTCAGGTCACTGAGCAGATATACATGATTATCGGAGAAGGTGGTAATATCGGTTTATTTTCAGGTGAGGATGGAACATTTTTGATTGATGACCAGTTCGCTCCTCTCACGGAAAAAATCATAGCAGCCATCAAGTCGGTGGGGGGAAATTACCCGAAATTTCTGATCAACACCCATTACCACGGTGACCACACTGGCGGAAATGAGAATCTGGGCCAGAAAGGAACCTTGATTTTCTCTCATGATAACGTGCGCGAGCGCTTAAAAACAGGGTCTTTTCTCAGTGAATTCAACATGAAACGGCCAGGCGTTCCTCAGGAAGGTCTACCAGTGGTGACCTTTTCTGAGGATATCAGTTTCCATCTTAACGGTGACACCATCCGCGCCATGCATGTGCCCCACGCCCATACCGATGGCGACAGTTTCATCTATTTTAAAACCGCCAATGTGATCCATGCCGGTGATATCTTTTTCAACGGATTCTATCCCTTTATCGATGTGAACCACGGCGGTTCCCTCAAGGGAATGATCGTGGCAGTAGACAGGATTTTATCACTGATTGATGACAGCACGAAAATTATCGCCGGACACGGACAATTGGGAGATAAAAAACAGTTAACACGTTACCGTCAGATGCTCGCAACCGCTTATGAACGACTGAGCAAACTTAAAGCGGAGGGTAAAACCGCACAAGAGGCGGTCGCAGCAAAGCCGCTGGCGGACCTTGAAACTACCTGGGGTAATGGTCTCTTCACCGGTGACCGCTGGATCGAAGTGATCTATTCCGGAGTCTAAGATAGATAGCACCCGCCAGAATACCGGGCCTGTAATCAGGTCCCATGAGCAACTCAAGGCCACCTTGCAAAATTGCCTTTTCTCCCAAACTCTTCGTTATGAGAAAAATTTTATCCTCGGAATATCAGGTAGATGCCTGCGGTAAAATTTTTCTCATGCCTCGATTTTGAACGAAAATTCTAATTTTTCAAGGTACCCTCAATTCCAAAAGGCCGTGATCTTCCCGGCCTTTCTCATTCCTTATTCAGCGGTCGTTGGATCAATCATTATTTCAATTTCACAAATACTGTTTGCTGGAAACTCACCTTTACAGGCATGTTCACGTATGGTTTTTTCATCAGGGGCAATGTATATACAATACACCTTATCTTCAGTAACATAGCTATGAACCCACTGAATCTGCGGTCCCATTTCGTCCAACACACCACAGGACTTTTGGGAGATACACTGCCAATCCGTTGAAGTGAGATCTGCAGCCCCGAGAATTTCTCGCTCAATGATAAATTTAGGCATTTCTTTTCCTTCCAAATACGTTACGGATGAGCAGACCTTGCATACAGCGTTGTCCTCTTTTCTTCATCTGCACAGCCAGTTCATAAAATCCCACCAACAGGAAAGACACACTCCACCAGCGCCCCCATAAGGATTAACCAGAGAAGAACATCACCCGCATCCAGGTTCTTTAAAAACAGTTGCAAATTACAAGCCAAGAAAATATGTCTGCCTAGTCAACAGGTTACACAAAAGCTCCCCACGCACGTTTGGGACAAAATGTCCTTAAAAAAACAAAAATCTTGGAATTTGCAGCTTAAACGACAGAAGAAGCCTCCCTCAAATTGAATATGGAACAAGGCTCAAAGGAGCACGGGACAAAACGACCCGGCAACAGGAGTGGCTTGGGGCAAAACGCCCCGTGAGTTCATAGAAGGTGGAAAAAGAAGATCGCACGAAACCAAAAAGCCCTTCTCTTCGCAACACTCAAAGAGAAGAGCCGGGATATGTGGTGCTTAGTGTCACAGATGGGATACAAAAAGAACACTTCTACAGGATCAAAAGTATCCTGCAGCTATTCTTCCTCTTTCAACATTTGATGTACACACTGAACGAGTTTACTCATTATTAGCGGTTTTTGAATATACTTTTTAATGCCAATCTCAATAGCCTTTTCCTTATCGATTTTTTCACTGTAGCCGGTGCAGAGAATAACCGGAAAATCGGGCCTGACTTGCAAAACCTCTTGGGCCAGTTTGTCTCCTGTCATGGAAGGCATTGCCATATCGGTGATGAGGAGGTCATAATGATCGGGTTCTGTTTTGAAACTTTCCAGTGCCCGAGTCGGATCGGAGAAAGTTGATATCCGATATCCGTACCTGGAAAATATCTCCTTTGCCAAACCGATAAGAACAATCTCATCATCAACAAAGAGAATATGTGTATCCTTTCCCAAAAGAGTTGAAGGAGTTTCGACGATACCCTGAACTGTTGCTTTACTTTCTAAGGTGGGCAGATATACATGAAATGTTGTGCCCTGGCCCAATTCACTGGAAACAGATATATAGCCTCCATGATTTTGAACAATGCCATGAACCACTGCCAACCCCAACCCTGTCCCTTCCCCAACCTTCTTGGTGGTAAAATAGGGTTCAAATATTTTTTCCCTAACCTCCTTTGCGATACCTAAGCCTGTATCGCTCACCTGCAGATGCAAATAATTCCCTTGGCTTAATTCAACTCCAAGAATCGGATCATCTGCAGCAAGCTCCAATTCTGTCAATGAAATCGTCAGAGTACCACCTGTCTCACGCATGGCATGGTAGGCATTAGTGCAGAGATTCATGACGATCTGATGAATTTGGGTGGAGTCAGACAGCACACATTTCTTAGACGCTATATTTTGTTTGATCTCAATGGAAGTAGGTATGGAGGAGCGCAGAAGCTTTAATGCTTCATTAACGACAAGAGCTATCTGCAAAGGTGTTTTTTTCTGCTCACTCTTACGACTGAAAGCAAGAATCTGTTTGATAAGTTCTCGAGCCCTGACTGCCGCCACATAAACTCCATCCAGATCTTCTCTCAGTTCCGGATCGTCATTCTGAACCATCTGGGCCAGTTCCGTGTAGCCAAAGATCGCAGAAAGGATATTGTTAAAATCATGGGCAATGCCCCCGGCCAGGGTACCTATTGCCTCCATTTTCTGCGCCTGTACCAGTTGTTGCTGTATTTTTTCTTTCTCTTTTTCCGCCTTTTTACGCTTACTGATATTACGAGTAACCCCAAGAATACTCGTAGATTCAGTGTCTTCGTTGTACATCAGGGAGGCAACAATTTCTACCCAGACATAAGAGCCGTCCTTGTGGAGATGCTGTAATTCCAACTCCCTGTAATATCTTTCCGTTACATCTCGATGCTTACTTTTTTCCAGCTCATCCTCTATAGTTTCAAATACTAATTTACTGGATTCCGCTGTAAAGATGTCTTCTACACCTCTAGCCATCATTTCTTCAACTGTATAACCGCATAAATGCTCTATGGACGGACTCATATACAGATAGTTAAAATCCATATCCAACATCCAGATAACATCGGTAATGTTTTCTGCCAGCAGACGGTAACGTTTTTCACTCTCCTCCAGTTCGGAAATTTTCTTTTGCAGCTGAGGATAATAACTTTTTTGTATAGAAGTCTTGCCTAAGCCGATCAGACTGGCAATGGCTTCATCCGCCCTGCTCTTTTTAGAGGGCTTCTTCATAAATTACCTCAATATCTCTGCGATTCGCTCCTCGAGGGTTGGTTAATATGCAAACGTCATTAATGGCTTTTCGTGCCAAATCTGGAATATCAGCCTTTCTAACATTTACCATTTCCAGACTTTTAGAAATCCCCAGCTCATTTCTCAGATTATTAAAGTGGTTGAATATTTGAACCTTCAAATCCTTAGGTACCATTCCCCGGGTATCTATTCCCATGGTTTCGGCAACAACCTGGAACCGTTCAGGGGCAGATTGAAAATTATAGTTAATGACATGTTCCAACAGCAATGAATTACATTCGCCATGCGGCAGATCAAGAAACCCTCCAAGGCTATGAGACATCGCATGAACCGCACCCAGCACCGCGTTGGAAAAAGCGAGGCCCGCTTCCATACTGGCAAGCATAATATTCTCCCGCACAATGAGATCCAAGGGATTGGCTTTTATTTTGGGCAGATTGCTGCTTAAAAGCCTCATGGCAGCCAGGGCGTGCACATCAGTCATGGTCGAACTGGTAGTCGACACATACGCCTCTACAGCATGGACCAACGCATCCATCCCCGTGCAGGAGGTCAGATAATCATCCATCGTAGTGGTTGTTTCGGGATCTATCAGGGCTACATCAGGAAGAACGATTTTGCTGACTATGGAAATTTTTGTCAACTTTTCCCTATTGGCAATAATACAGAACTGGGACACATCTGCTGAGGTACCGGCAGTTGTAGGTATGAATATCATCGGCGGCAGCGGTTCCTGAATCCGATCAACACCTTCATACTCAAGGATATGTCCACCATTGGAAATAACAATACCGATACCTTTGGCACAATCCATGGGGCTACCGCCACCAACGGCAATAATAGCGTCGCATTTTTCTTCCAGGTAGAGTTGCGCCCCTTTCATGACTTCTGTTGCCCTAGGATTCGGAGTAACACCTGAGTAGGTAACGAATTCTATCCCAGCATCAGTTAAGCTGTTTTCTACTTCCTTCGTCCATCCTGCCTTGATTACGCCATCATCAGTGACGATGATAGCCTTGTTCGTGTAAAAATTTTTACAGTACTGTCCTGCCAGATTCCGTGAGCCATTACCGAAAATTATTTCAGGAGCAACAAATTTTCTTAACTTGCTTAAAGAAGAAGACATAACGACCTCACAACATTTTACTCTGATAATAAATCAATGACGAGACGGTACCTGACAACATCCGTTCTCTCTTTTGAGGTTAGAGGACACCATTTGGAATGTCAACCACGATTTGTTGTAACAAAATACAAGCGGGAATAGACCATGGAAATTACCTGGTGCCCTCCATATCGCGAATTCCATTGGATTAAAAAACTGAAAACACAAGTATCAATCCATGACGGCCAAACAACCCATCACACCTTTAAAACGACAGGCGAAAAAGGCACCACCGAGCTGAGACAATTTATATTTGCCTTGTTGAGCATCACAAACTATCTTATGAGCAACGTGAAAAAGACAATAGTATGTGGCTCAATAAAAAGATCCCCCCTGCCTCCAAACGACTTTTCAACCAGATGACCTGAACAAAACTGTCAACAGATTAATATCTGCCCCCTTCTTTATAAGGTGAGAATGATGAAAATCATAACTAATATTTTTTATCCTTTTTTTTCAATGGCAGCCCTTATGACCTTCTACCAACTGGGGAAATTTTATCTCTTGGAGGGGACCTATACAATCTGGCAGTCTCATATCATGACAATTATATTCACTTCTTTAGTGGCGACAATTGTTTCCCTTGTCATGGTTAACAGAACGGAAAAGATTGAAAAGGACAGAAATGCACTCGAATTGCGGGAGTCGAAACTCAAGACGCTCCAAATAACAATGTTTACCGTTCACCATATTGTGAATAACTTTCTCAATCGTCTGCTCCTCATACGAATTGAGGCTGAAGATGAAGGAACCATTTCACAGGAAACCCTGGAAAGACTTGAGGCGGATATTTCAGACGTCAGCAGAAAACTGGTGGCATTAAGTGAACTGGAACATCCTGAGAATCAGGAAAATTTTAACAAATTCTTCCCCTCACAAAATAAATAAATTGGACACCGGAAATATCTCCCTGATCATGGCGAGCATAAATCAATGTGGTGACCACCACAGGAATAAACTATAATAATGTAACCGACCTTATGTAATTCACCGCAGAACTTCGCACAAGAATGCCATCACCCCAAAACGACCAGAGTCCCAACAGTCAGGAATCATTCTTCTTTGACAATGGATTTTTCAATAAGCAGATTACTTTTCAACCTCAAAATGGTATAACTAAAAAGTAAGCAAACAACATGCAAAAAGGATAGATATGAAGTCCAGCAGGAAAGACACATGGTTGTTTCCGGCATTGGTAATATTTTTTCTCTTTCATACCCCTAATACACTCTGCCTTGCTGTGCCCTCCCCCACACCGCCGTCATATGTCGGATCACTGGCATGTGAACCATGTCACAAGACAGAATACGCAATTTTTGTCAGGTATGCCAAAAAAAGCAGATCGTATCAAAGCATAGAAAGACTGGAGAAAGGATTAACAGGGGATGATTTAAGAAAATGCTATGCCTGTCACACTACTGGTTACGGACAACCCGGAGGATTTATCAGCCTTGAAGAAACACCGCATTTAAAAAATGCCGGTTGCGAAGTCTGTCACGGACCCGGTTCGACTCATGTTCAGGATGAATCACTAGACAGCATAATACGGCATCCGACACTCCAGCTTTGCAATACATGCCACACCTCAGAGAGAATCAAGGCCTTTCACTACAAGCCCCTCATCCATGGGGGAGGTCATTGACATGTTAACCTTACGAATTTTTATTCGAAGGCATCGCAATCTCAGAAGCCTGCTTGCCTTAGGCGTCGCCATTATCATGGGAGTGGTCATATTTCTCTGCCTCACCAACCAGCGCGAAAAGATAAAGGAGAGGATGACCGCCTATGGCCAGGACATTAAGTCACTTGCCTATGCCGGTATCAAACATCCGATGTCAGGAGGCGACAGCGCTTCTATCAAGAAACAACTTATTGATATTGAAGATGAGTTGAAGAATGCTGAGATATTTATATTCGACTTTAATCAGCGCATTGTTTTTGCCACCCATGACGTTAATATCGGCCAGAATGTGTCGGACATTACCCACTATCAGGAAACATTGACCGCTCTGAAGTTGTTTCTCACCGAAAGTGGTGCACCACTCAGTTACATCGAGGAAGAGAAAGACGGCAAAAAATATCTGATTACCATCCACGCCATCCTGAATGACAATGAATGCCACCACTGTCACGGCTCCACAAGACAGGTGCTTGGCGGACTTCTAGTCAGGCAATCAACTGATGCAACCTATGCCGCTATTGCCACATTACGAAACCAGACCATCATTATTTCCATTATCGGTGTCGGCGCCCTGCTCTTTCTCATTTATTTTCTCGTGGCAAGAATGGTGCACAAACCGATAACGGAACTGGTGGCCAAAGCAGAGCTACTGACCAGAGGGGATTATTCCGTTTCCGTTCCCGTCACCAGCGAAGACCCCATAGGTGTTCTTGGCAGCTCTTTCAATTCCATGGTACAGAGCATAAAGGCCCAGATAGAATATGCCAACAGCCTGAAACACGTTATTGCCGACCCACTCATTTTCGTAGACAACGACCTTGTTATCTCCTTCATCAACGAGGCATGCACCCAGTTACTTGGTTACAGCAAAGAAGAGACAGAAGGAATACTCACCTGTCGGGACATCTTTAAAAGCGATATCTGCAAAAATAAAATATGCGACACCACATGTCCCATCAAACAATGTCTTGTCTCCGGTGAGCCTGTACAAGGCATCAGGACAACGATACTCGACATAAGAGGTCGTTCAATTCCCATCATGACAAGCGCAAATGCCCTGAAAGACGCTCATGGCAGTATCATCGGAGCGGTGGAAACATTCAGAGACATCTCTGTTGTCCTTGAGGGGGAGAGGCTGCACTTTGTCCAGCAAACTGCTGAAAACGAAGAGGAACAGCGCAAATATCTTGAATCCAAAGCGGCCAACCTTCTTGCCGTCTTATCCCAGGTTTCAGACGGGAACCTTTCAGTGCGTGTTGCATATTCCGACAGCAATGAAGTCATGGGAAAAATTGGAGAACACATCAATGACACCCTGAACAACTTTGAAAAGATGTATGAACAAATCTCCTCATTCGGTAAAAAAATGGAACTTGAGGTAGCCAGAAGGACCACAATGCTTCGTTCCAGAACCCTCCTGCTTGAGCGGGCCAACAGAGAACTCCAGGAACTGGACAGGCTCAAATCTTCCTTTCTGGCCAATATGTCTCATGAGTTAAGAACCCCCATGAATTCCATCCTGGGATATACGGAACTCCTTCTGGACCTGGTTGACGGTGAAATAAACAGTGAACAGGAAAGCAGTCTATTGAAGGTGGAGAATAATGCCAAGCATTTGATGCAACTGATAAATGATATCCTTGACATGTCAAAGATCGAATCAGGAAAAATCGAGTTTGACATTCAAAAATCAGACATCAAAAAACTCTGTGAATCTTTTACCACTTTTTTTCATCCTGCCCTCCAGGCAAAAGATCTCTTTTTAAAATTTGATTTTGCCGACGATCTTCCGCCGGTCTATATTGATGAAGAAAAGGTAAGACAAATTTTCAATAACTTAATAGCAAATGCCATTAAGTTTACCGAACAAGGCGGAATAACCATTCATGCAAAAAAATCGACACTGGGGATCGCTGCCGGTGATAAACCGCTTTTTGTTGAGATATGTGTGGAAGACACCGGAATCGGCATTGAAAACGAGAATATGCGCACGCTTTTTGACAAATTCTCCCAAATAAATGTATCCACCACCCGGCAATATGAGGGAACCGGCCTTGGTCTCAGTATCGCCAGGGGACTCGTAGTGCTCCACAAAGGTGTTATTTGGGCGGATAGTACCTATGGCGAAGGCAGTAAATTTTGCTTTACCCTGCCGTCCCAGAAAGAAGTCATAGAAAATACTGAAGAACTCATCATAGAACTCTCTATGGCAGATACTCTTGCCGATTATTTTGATAAACCTGTTGAGACTTTTCTCAAGGAACCAAATTATGCAGGAAAACCAGTAAAATGCTGGGAATACACCCATTGCGGGCAGACGAGCTGTCCCGCATACGGCCACGAGGAGCGCCGCTGCTGGCTTATTTGCGGAGTTCATTGCAAAGGGGTTAAGGTAGCGAAGTACCCTGAAAAGGTGGAGTATTGCAAGGCATGTGAAATCATAGAAAATTTAGTGATCGATGAGTACCAGAGCTGTGAGCAAACCGACAAAAGGAACTCTCCTTGCAACCCAAAAAAGAAAAAGACCATACTCGCCATTGACGACAACCCCGAGGTCATCGAACTGATCAGAAAAAATATAGGTACCGATTATAATGTTGTGGGGCACTTAACCGGCAAAAATGCCTTTGAGAAAGCGAAGGAAATAAACCCTGAAGTTATAACCCTGGACATCATGATGCCGGAAAAAGACGGTTGGCAGGTTCTGCAGGAGCTCAAGAAATCCCCTGAAACCCAAGATATTCCAGTGATTATCCTCTCTATCATTGATAATAAAAAAATGGGATTTAGTCTCGGCGCAACAGAATATATGGTAAAACCGATTAATAAAAAAACTCTGCTACATAAATTAAAAAACCTGGAAAAAACAACAAATATTAAAAACATTCTACTCGTCGACAGTGACAAAGACACTGTGAACACCCTGGCTGTTTTACTGAACAAAGCAGGATACAAAATAACAAAATCTTATAATAACACAGAAGCCATACAGGCTATTCACAGATCAATCCCGGATCTGATCGTTCTTAATCCGACAATGGTCAATGAAAACCCTTTTGATATCATAGAATATTTCAAAAACGAGGAGCATATACAGAATATCCCTCTTGTCCTTATCACAGATAAGGACTTGGATGAGGATGATCTTCAAGAGCTTAACGGCAAAATCCAGGCCACCCTAAACAAGAGCGTTCTTTCGGAAAAAGACCTGGTGGAGGAATTAAAAAAAGTAATTATCAGAATGTAGGGTACCTTGAAAAATTAGAATTTTCGTTCAAAATCGAGGCATGAGGAAAATTTTACCGCAGGCATATATTTGATATTCCGAGGATAAAATTTTCCTCATAACAAAGAGTTTGGGGGAAAAAGCAATTTTGCAAGGTAGCCTGTAGTTTAAAAAATTTTCTCCTCTCTCAACTGATGCGGAGGCACAGTTTAATGGGAACAGACAAAAAAAAGATACTGATCGTTGATGACAATGCAGACAGTCGTGAACTTGTGATGAAAATCCTGAGAAATAAAAATTATCAGTTATCTACTGCCATTGACGGCGAAGACGCTCTGGATAAAATCAACGAAGACAAACCCGATCTTATTCTGATGGATATTTCCATGCCCAAAATTGACGGCTATGAGCTGACACGGAGATTAAAAAAACAGGAAGCCCTTCGTGACATCAAAGTTATTGCGTTAACAGCCCATGCCATGAGAGGAGACAAAGAAAAGGCGCTTGCCTCAGGATGTCTCGGATACATAACCAAACCGATAAATGTCCGAATATTCGGAGAGCAAATCGAATTTTTTTTAACCACATCTGATTAAGGGCAACCATGGCTGCCAAATCCAGAATACTCATTATTGATGACAATTTAGATACTGTCGAACTTTTGAGGAAAAGATTCCGCGCGGAAGGGTATGACACAGCTGAGGCCTATGACGGCATAGTGGGCCTGGAAAAAATTCGTGAGTATGATCCTGATCTTATCCTTCTTGATGTCATGATGCCTAAAATGGATGGGTATGAAGTCTGTAAAGTTGTAAACAGTGACGAAGCTATCAAACATATCCCCAAAATTATGCTCACCGCCAAAAGCAAGGTACCCGATAAGGTGAAAGGCCTTGAAATCGGCGCAGACGACTATATCACCAAACCTTTCGATTTCAAAGAAGTAGTGGCCCGTGTACGCTCTCTTCTTGCAAAAAAACTTGAAAGCTCAGAAATAGCGGAACAGGAAAAATTTACCGCCCTGGATCATTTCATGGATGAAGTCTCCCATGAAGTGCGGAATCCACTAGTGGCTATCGGTGGATTTGCACGACGCGTTAAAAAAAACCTCCCGGAAGGGAGTGAGAATTATAAACATATGGACATAATTTTGCAGAATGTAGAGGTTCTGGAAAAGATGGTTCATAAGCTGATCTCCCTAAAAAGTGCAAACCTATGCTACCGGGAGTCATCAAACATCAATGAAATTGTCAAAAATGCCTTAAGCACTTATAAGCAGGAGATTAAGAAAAGACAGATCACACTTGTTACAAACTTTATGGACACCCCTCCCATAATCTGTGCCGATCAGGAAAATATCACCATGACCATCGCCCATATCATTGAGAATGCACTTGAGGCCATGGTCGAAGAAAAACGGGTGCTGACGCTCAGCACCTGCGTCAAAGAAAGATATTTTGAAATTGAAATTTCCGACACAGGAAAGGGTATAGAAAAAAGTAAGATAAAAAACATCTACGATCCTTTTTTCAGCTCAAAAACCTATGGCCCTGGCTTCGGGCTCACCTTTGCCCTGAAAACGGTACAAAGCCACAATGGCTCGATATCTGTTGAAAGCACTGAAAATCAAGGATCTACTTTCACCATCAGACTACCGATGAGATCTGTGGCAACGGAATCCAGCTAACACCTTCTCTCCATCTTCCCCTGCCCGAACAAAACAGCCCCTCTCTCCAGACTCGAAGGGAAGGGCTGTGAAACGATCATAAACCTAAGGCAAGTTGGCAGGAAAAGAAATCTGCCGATATACTCAGGCCACCTGCTGAAAGATATGCTTTTTGGCCCCACAGATGGGACAGCGTTCCGGCGGCTTTCCAAATTCGATGTGACCGCATACAGGACAAAGGTAAAAGTCAACCTCCTCCAGATCCTTGCCGTTTTTTACCGCTTCAAGGGCCAGGGCGTAGAGCTTGGCATGAACCTCTTCGGCAGCCACGGCAAAACGAAACATGACCTTGGCCTTATGACCTTCCTCTTTGGCCTGCTCAACCATGGGCGGGTACATGTCTGTAAACTCATGGGTCTCGCCGTCGATTGCCTCCTGAAGATTTTCAAGCGTGGAGCCTACCATGTCCAGAGCCTTGAGATGCCCCTCGGCATGGATCCGCTCGGCTTCGGCAGTTGTGCGAAACAACTTGGCGATATTTGACAAACCCTCTTTTTCCGCTTTTTTGGCAAAGGCCCGATATTTTTGGTTAGCCTGACTCTCTCCGGCAAAGGCATGACTCAAATTTTCTTCTGTTGTCGGCATGATTTTCTCCTTATTTTCTTTAGGCCACCTTGCAAAATTGCCTTTTCGCCCAAACTCTTCGTTATGAAAAAAATTTTATCCTCGGAATATCAAACATATGCCTGCGGTAAATTTTTTTTCATGCCTCAATCTTGAACGAAAATTCTAATTTTTCAAGATACCCTTTACTATTCCCCATTCTTACAATTCTCATCTCTCACTTTTTTCACTCTAGCCCATCCGTTTTCTTCCTTCAACCGGAAACTCAGCAGATCTTCAGGTGATGAATGGTTTGATTTGACGGTGCCCCCAAAAAAAATTCTTCAACTACGGATCCTTTCTGAAAAAAGGACCTTTAACGACTGAGTCAAACTTGACTAAGTGAAAGCTTTAATGATAAAAATAGATAATGCTTTTTTTTACTCCACTCATCAAGAGGAGAGCAAGTTGCGCACACCCCCCCTGACCAGCACCCCACTCTTTACCTGTCCCTGAACCATGAAGAGCCGGGAAGCCTATCATTTTTACGGAGCTCAACACCAACTGAAGACAAGGAGTAGTTATGGTATTACGGAACTTCCCTGAAGCAGTAAAAGAGTTCGCCATCCAGGCCTACCAAAAACCAGAAGATGAACAGGACCTGCGACTGACGCATGTCTCCTTCAGCGGGACCCCGCAAAAACACCCCTGCGACCCAGATAAGGTCATTCTGGTAATCGACCCCTACAGCAGCAATGTCTCCTACTTCGAGTTTTTAACTCGAGACATCTCTTTTGTGGAAGAATTGAACAACGTGGTCGATTCAGCCGGTCGCGTCATTCCCTTTATGCGGCTCTGGGTTAAAAGGAATAGCATCGGTATCCGATCCACCCCCTTTGTGGTGGCCGACACCAGACAGTTCCGATAAACAGAAGCAAGGACACTTGAAGATACAATTTCAAGTGTCCCTTTTTTTACCGGCCTTATTACAACAGGGTTTCCACAGGAGTGCAATCCATAGCAAAGGCCTCGGCTACCCCCTGATAGGTCACCTTCCCGTTTACCACGTTCACCCCGGCCCGTACCCCTGGATTTTCAGAGGCAACCTGACGCCAGCCCTTATCGGCCAGTTCCAGTGCATAGGGAAGCGTGGCATTGGTCAGAGCCATGGTGGAAGTCAGGGGCACAGCTCCCGGCATATTGGTTACACAGTAGTGGATAATACCGTCCACCTCATAGATAGGATCTCTGTGGGTAGTTGGATGGGATGTCTCAAAACAGCCTCCCTGGTCTATGGAAACATCCACCATCACGGCCCCAGGTTTCATGCTGGGAAGCATATCCCGGGTAATCAGCTTCGGAGCCCTGGCACCGTGCAGGAGCACTGCCCCGATGACAATATCAGCATGCTGAATCAGTTCCCTGATGGTTGCCGGTGATGACATCATAGGGAAACAATTCTTGGGCATAAAATCTGAGAGGTGGCGGAGGCGATCAAGATTCATGTCAAGAAGATACACCTTGGCTCCGAGCCCACAGGCCATCTGGGCAGCATGGGTTCCCACCACCCCGCCGCCGATAACCAGGACCGTGGCCGGAGCCACTCCGGGCACCCCGCCAAGTAGAATCCCTCGCCCGCCATGGGTACGCTCCACATATTTGGCTGCCTGCTGGGCCGCCATCCTACCTGCCACTTCACTCATGGGGGTGAGCAGAGGCAGGCTGCCATCAGCCCCCTCGATGGTCTCATAGGCAATGCAGACCGCCTGCCGCTCAAGCATAGCCCGAGTCAACTCTTCTGCCGCAGCAAAATGAAAATAGGTGAAGACCACCTGGTCTTTGCGAATCATCTCATATTCTGCAGGCTGCGGCTCCTTAACGTGCATGACCATCTCAGCAGCTGCAAAAATATTGGCGGCCTCATCAACAATCTCGGCTCCGGAAAGAAGATAGTCTTCATCGTCAAAACCACTGCCCTGACCTGCCCCTTTTTCCACCAGGATCTGGTGACCATGGTGAACCAGGATCTCTACTCCGGACGGAGTCATACAGACCCGGTTCTCTTCAGCCTTAATCTCTTTCAAGACCCCAACAATCATTGATGTTCCTCCATAATTATAGGCAAACGGGGCTCACCAGTGTCCGTCCGGAAACGAGAATTTTCATTCAAGATAACGGCCACAGCACCAAGCCCCAGACAACAAGCACAAGGACCAGGGAAAGCAGAACGGCTGCAGAGCCCTGATCCTTGGCCCGCCCCGACAGTTCATGCTGCTCAGTGCCGACTCGGTTGACCACACTTTCAACGGCGGAGTTCACCAATTCAACAATCAGCACAAGGAAGACGCTCCCAAGCAGCAGAACTTTTTCTAGCCGGCCTTCTCCCAGATACAGACCAAGGGGCACAAGGACCAGGACCAGGATCACCTCTACCCGAAAGGCCTCTTCTTCCTTCCAGGTGAGCAGCAGTCCCTGCAGAGAATATCCTGCACTCTTTACAATTCGTCTTTGAAAAATATTTTCCACCTTCAACAAATGCAAACCTCCAACCAATACGTTTCACTAATAAAAAGTTTCACCAGTAGTGTACACCCTCCCACCTCAGGTTACAAAAAATGACTGCGGTCAACTTTTCACCTTGACCCTGCTATTCATACCGATTAGCATTTCGACCGCAGTCATTTTTTTTAAAGGAGCAAAATCATGGGCGGAGTACGGGAAGAAAAAAAACGTCAAACCAAAAAGGCTATTCTCGATGCAGCCATAACCCTATTCGGAACCAGAGGATATGCAGAAACAAGCATTGAGCAGCTGGCAAAGGCCGCAGGGATCGGAAAAGGCACCATCTACAGCTACTTTCAAACCAAGAGTGAAATCTTTCTTGCCTTTTGTGAAGAAGAGCTGGAGTTCCTCCATACAGAGATAGGCCAACAGGCGGATACCAAAAAGCCATTACTGGAAACCTTGGTAGATATTTTTATGGCTAATTTCCAGTATGTTACCCGCAATCGTGATTTCGGCAGAGTCTATTTACGAGAACTTATTTTCCCAACAGAACTGACCGTAAAACGCTCAAAAGAGATGGACGATCGTTTCATCATGTTCTTTATACCCTTCTTTGAAGAGGCCCAAAAACGCGGAGAGCTGCGGCGGGACCTTGAACTCCTCTTTGCCATCGGCCACTTCTACTCACTGTATATCCTTACCCTCTCGGGCTGGTACTCCGGCAGACTGCTTGAAGAGGAAGATGTACTTATGTTTTTAAGAATGCTCTTTAAACAAGCCCTCTCAGGTCTTGCTCCTGTTCCATCTCCCTCACAGCAGCTCCCCATAAGCCATGAAAACTGACTACTCTCCACAAACCACCCGAGCCAAATACGTTTACCTGATCTGGAAGAATCTTCCCCGCCTCTCTCTCCTGATCCTCATCCTATTCACGGCCCTTGGATTTTTCGCCATTAAGGATAAAGGGAAACGACTGGCTGAAGAAAAAGCAAAAGCAGCGGTCGAAGAAAAACAACTCCTCAATGTTGTAGTTCTCGACATTGGAAAGATCACTCTACGCGACCGCATCAACCTACCGGGAACCATTGAACCCTGGCAGCGCCTGGAACTCCTGGCCAAAGTCGGCGGCATGATAGAAGAGGTCCTGGTGACAGAAGGCGACCAGGTGGAAGAGGGGACAGTTTTGGCCCGAATCGAAGAGGCGGATTACCGCATTGGACTGCAATCTGCTCAGGCCACCTGGACTCTAGCCAACGCGGAATACAAGCGGGTTAAGACCATGCATGGTAAAGGAATAGCCCCTCAGGCAGAGCTGGAAACCCGCAAAGCCCAGCTGCAGACAGCACAGGCGGCCCTGGATGACGCACAGCTCAACCTCTCTCGCTGCACTATTAAAGCGCCAATGTCCGGAATCATCCGCCGCCTTGACGCCAAAACCGGATTACTGCTGGCAATAGCAGATCCGGTTGCAGAGATCTTACAGATTGATCAGGTAAAAGCCGTGGTTGGAATTCCTGAATCGGATGTGGCAGCCGTACGAGAGCTCGACGAGATCGACATTACTATTCAGGCCTTGAGTGATCGTAAGCTCACCGGGAAAAAGCATTTCCTTTCCCCGGCCCCTGAGAGTAACGCCCATGTATACCGAATGGAATTGGCCCTGACCAATCAAGATACCTCCATCCTCCCCGGAATGTTTGTCCGGGCCGATATCGTCAAAGAAGAACGAGCAAACACCCTGGCCCTACCCCTCTATTCAGTCATCACCCGCAAAGGAGAACAGTTCATCTACCTGGAAGACAAAGGGGTGGTCCGTAAGCAATTGGTAGAACTTGGCATCATGGAAGGATGGATGGTGGAAGTCACGGATGGGCTCCAGGAAGGCGACAGGGTGGTGGTGGAAGGCCATCGTGATATTGAAGACGGACAGGAGGTCCGGGTTATCCGCAGCCTCTCCACCCCGGACAGATGAAACCCGTTGCTGCATACTTTTATTTTTAGAGTTTGATAACGAACGAGTAACTGTTCAGGTAATGCCCAATAATTGGCAACCAACCGCTCTGTAACTGTTCACAGACCATAACGTCATAAATTATGATTATCTCAGATACGGCTGTCAAAAAATCTGTCTCGGTACTGGTCCTGGCCGTTATCATCCTGGTGTTCGGCACCTACTGTTATCTTGCCCTGCCCAGAGAATCGGATCCTGATATCACCATTCCCAACGTCTTTGTTTCCACGACCTATCGCGGGGTATCGCCCTCCGACATCGAAACATCAATCACCATAGAGATCGAAAAAAAACTCAAAGGGTTGGACGGTGTCAAAAAGATCGAATCCGTCAGCTCTGAAGGCCTCTCTTCCATCAATGTCGAGTTTCTCACCGGTATCGATATCGATCAGGCCCTCCAAGACGTCAAAGATAAAGTAGATGAGGCGAAAGGGGAACTGCCAAACGACCTTGAAGATGACCCCATGGTCTTTGAAGTCAACCTTTCCGAGATGCCCATCCTTATCTTTTCTCTTTCCGGAACCTGCGGTCTCTCCTGCCTCAAAGATATCGCTGACGATCTGGAGGATGACATTGAAACCATCCCCGGGGTCCTCGAGGTGGATATCAGCGGAGGCTTGGAACGGGAAATCCGCATTGAGGTCCTTCCTGAAAAACTGGCCTTTTACGGTCTCACCATCAACTCTCTGGAACAGGTGATAGCCAGTGAGAACCAGAACACTTCAGGGGGAGCCATCCGCTTGGGTAAAGGACGTTTTCAACTGCGCGTTCCAGGCGAATTTGAAACACCTGATGAGATTTACGGTCTGGTTCTGACCACTCACCAGGGCGATCCGGTATACCTCAAGGATGTCGCCCGTATCATCGACGGCTTTAAGGAAGAAACGAGCAGATCACGCCTTGATGGTCGTCAGGCCGTGAATATTTCGGTCAAAAAACGAAGCGGAGAAAATATCATAGGGATTGCCAAGGCAGTGGATCAGGCCATTGCAGAGAGGCAGCCAACTTGGCCGCATGGGACCGAGATCACCAAGGTCATGGACAAATCCAAGGATATTGTACGGATGGTTGCAGACCTGGAAAACAACATCCTTTCCGGTCTGGTCCTGGTGGTCATAGTCATCTTTTTTGCCATGGGAATACGCAATGCCCTCCTGGTGAGCCTGGCCATCCCTTTTTCCATGCTCCTCTCCTTTACGGTCCTCTATCTTCTCGGTATCACACTGAACATGGTGGTCCTTTTCAGTCTGACCCTGGCTTTGGGTATGCTGGTAGACAATGCCATTGTTATTGTAGAAAATATCTACCGTTTCATGGAACAGGGCGTTCCACGGAGAGAAGCGGCCATGAAGGCCACCTCAGAGGTGGCATACCCGGTTATCGGCTCTACGCTCACCACCCTGGCAGCCTTCTCTCCCATGCTTTTCTGGCCCGGAATCATGGGAGAATTCATGAGTTACCTGCCGCTCACCCTCATCATCACCCTCTCCTCCTCACTCTTTGTAGCCCTTGTCATCAACCCGGCACTCGCCTCAGTCTTTCTCAAAGCCAGCAAAAAAGGTCAGGCACTCAAACATCACACGTCAGCTGAAGAGCAACCGGTACAAATTAATACCCCCCTCCTCCGCGGATACTCAGCCATACTCAATCTCGCCCTGAGCCAACCCCTCTCAATCATAGCTGTTGCCTTTTTCATTCTCATCCTCATGGTGGAAGGTTGGCTTCTGGTAGTGGGTCTGGAAAAGCCAAAAGAGTTTTTCCCCGACATCCAACCTAAAGGCATATACGTCAATATAGACATGCCGGAAGGTGCTGACTTGAACTACATCAATCGTATCATGCAGCGCATAGAAGGGGCCGTGGCCAGTGCCGAGATCGCGGGATCAACAACAGAACCGACAACGGATGAGTATCGCAAGGCCCTCACTCCTGTCGAGCATGTGCACGATGACGGTCGTACTTTTACCGGTCCTTCCGATCTTGCCAACATCAAAACGATCTACATGAAGGCCACGGTGGAAGCAGAAGGAGGAAGCGCCTTTGACAGCAACACCCCCAACCATGTGGGAGTCAGGTTTTTGGACCTTGAAGAACGTTTCCGCTCCTCCCATGACACATTAAGTGCGATCAGAAAACGGGTGGAAGACATCCCGGGAGGAAAGATCAGTCTCGCCAGTGAAGCTGAAGGTCCGCCCACCGGAGCACCAATCAATATAGAGATCGCCGGCAAGGACTTCCAGGTCCTGGGAGAGATCGCCAGGAACATACGCAATCTCATCAGCCAGTTGCCCCATGTGGAAGATGTACAGGACAACTTTGTGGAAGGTATCCCCTCAGTCCAGGTGCGGGTGGATAGGCAAAAAGCCGCACTTTTCGGTATCACCACCGACATGATCGGTTTTGCCTTAAAAACTGCCTACAACGGCCTGGAAGTCTCTTCTTTTCGCGAGGACGATGAAGATTATGACATCACCGTCCAACTCGCTGAAGAAGACCGCAAAGTAGTCGATATCCTCCACGAACTGATGATCCCGGCACCCAACGGAATAACGGTCCCCCTCTCCACCCTGGCAACAATCAATTTTTCCGGATCTATCGGTGATATCGTCCGTATCAACAACGAGCGGGTGGTGACCGTCAAGGCCAATGTCGATGAAACCAAAATCCCAGGCCCTGTTGCACGAGCCGCAGCGGAAGCAGCCCTTGCAAAACTGCCGTTGCCCCCTGGATACAAAGTCACTTTTACCGGTGAATTTGAAGATCAGCAGGAATCCGAAGCCTTTCTCAGCAAAGCCTTCATCATTGCCCTGCTCTTTATCTTTCTCATCCTGGTAAGCCAGTTCAACTCGGTGGGACAGCCCTTTATCATCATGACCTCGGTTATCCTTTCCCTGGGCGGGGCCTTTCTTGGCCTCATGCTCTTTCAACAACCCTTCGGCATCATTATGACCGGGGTGGGCGTTATCTCACTGGCCGGAGTGGTGGTGAACAATGCCATTGTCCTCATCGATTACACCAACCAGCTTCGTCAGCGAGGTATGGCAGTCAAAGAAGCCGTCATGGCCGCAGGAGCCACTCGCCTGCGACCTGTTATCCTCACCGCAATCACCACTATTCTCGGACTCATCCCCATGGTCACCGGTGTCTCCTTTGACTTTCGCAACCTGGCCTGGTCCTGGGTCAGTGAATCCAGTCAGTGGTGGCGTTCCATGGCCGTTGTGGTTATCTTCGGTCTGATAGTTGCCACCTTCCTCACCCTGGTGGTGGTCCCCAGTCTCTACTATCTCTTCCATCGCTTCCTTGAAGAACAACAACAAATTCGGAAATGGCTGCACAGGCAATACTGGCGGCCCTACCCCCTTCTTTCCGGAGAATCACGGGAGGAAAACAATGAACAGTAATCTCCGCCATGCCTGCCTGCTCTCCATACTCTGTCTTTTCCTGCTCCTGCAGACAACAGATGCAGCCGGTGAAGAACAGGCAGTAGAGCTGAGCCTTCGCCAGGCCCTTGAAATGGCCCTGGCAAACAACCTTAGCCTGCAGTTGAGTAAGCAGGACCTGGAAATTGCAAAGGGGAGTGCCGACGCCGAGTATGGGAGCTTTGACAGCCTGCTGCAGGCAGGCGCAGCAGCCGGCGAGGCACACCTTTCTCCCACCATGCAGGGCGAGGCATATGATGAAGACATCAGTTCCTGGAACGCATCAGTCAGCAAAAAACTGAGCACAGGGACGGAATTGGGACTCTCTTGGAGTAATGGCCGCAACAGCAGTGACTCCAGCCTCTCCCTTATCGATCCTCTTTACACAAGCGGCATAGATCTGGAAATAAGCCAACCCCTCCTCAAGGGGCTGGGCAGCGAAGTACAGACAGCAGGGATCCGGGCAGCGCAAAAGGAATCTGAAGCAGCCACCTTTCTTGTCCACCGAGAGGCCGCTGAGCTCACCTCCCAGGTTCGCAAAGCCTACTGGCAGCTTGTCTCTTCCTGGCAGGACATTGAGGTCCTGCAGCTCTCACTCTCCCTGGCCAGACAACTGGAAGATGAGACCCAAAGCCGGATAGAGACTGGACTACTGGCCGAGGTAGAAATCTTTCAACCCCAGTCAGAGGTAGCCAGAAGGGAGCAGAACCTCATCAGCGGAGAACGGGCTGTCGGGGTCGCCGAAGACAATCTGCGCTATCTCCTCAACAACCAGGAGTGGAACAGACCACTGACGCCAATTGATAGCCCCAAGATTGATCCTTCCCTTCCTCTCCTGGAAACGATCCTGAACAATGCCCTGGCCAATCGCCCGGACATCAAAGCCGCAGACATGCGAACAGAAGCAGCGAAGATCACCACCGTCTCCTTAAAAGACAGGACATTGCCGTCACTGGACCTCTTCGGCTCCGTTGGACTGGCAGGAAGTGAGGATGATTACGGCGGTGCACTGGATCGACTGAGCAATGATGGTGATCCCCGCTGGCAGGTGGGAATCAATTTTTCCACTCCCTTGGAAAACCGAAGTGCCAAAGGACAATACAGACAGGCAAAAGCCAGCCTGAAGCGGGCAAAAACTCAGGCCGAACTCCTGCGACAGCAGACCAGGAGCCTTGCCAGGCAAGCAGTTCGCGATATCAAACTCAGTCTCAAGGCCATTGAAGCCACCCGTAAGACCACACTGGCCTCAGAAAAACGATTGGAAGGAGAACAGACAAAATTCGAGGTGGGCCGAGCCACTACTTACGATGTCCTGGTAGCACAAGAAGATTTTTCCAAGGCCGTAGCCGATGAATATCGAGCAAAAATACTGCATGTCCAGACCCTGGCCGAACTCGATCGTATCCAGGGAATTGTCAGGATAGAACAGCCCTGAGATAAGTGAAGATTTCATTATATACCTTCAAGGATAAAAACAGGCCACACTTCTTGTAAGTTTATTCACTTAAGTAGATTCAGCAGTTCACAAACACTCCATATTTGGTATATGTTAGATTAAAGCAATCTGTAATCATATACAATCATCACAGTCAATTTTTTTATCCCGGAGAACACAAATGAATTCACATCGCCTCCCCCTGCTGACCACACTCGCCCTCATCTGTATCCTGTTCCTCTTTTCTGCATGCGTCGGTGGAAAGCAAAGCAATAGTGCAACCAAGGCTGCCCCCGAAAACGAAAAGATAGCACTGGGTGCCATTGAAGAGGTCCAGGCGGAAACGGTTCTGAAAACAAACTATGACAATATTATCATCAGGAACTTTACGAGCAGTTCACAAATCCAGACCGATTACCCGGATAGTATTCAGAAGTGTCAAACTCAGATCATCAAGCAATTGAAAAACAAAAAAATGTATAAAAACGTCACCAGCAGCAGCAAAAAACTTCCCGGAAAAAGTGCTGTCGTGGATCTGAAGATTGTTGACATGCGTATAACGAGTGGGGCCGCGCGCCTCTGGGGCGGTGCCTTTGCTGGAAGCTCATTCATGGATGTCCTGGTCGAGGTACGGAATGCAGGAAGCGAGAAAACAGTTTACAAACAAGTCCTTACCACCTCTAACAATGCTTGGGCCGCATCATATAACGGCGGTTCCAGCGACACCAGCCTGCCCGCTGATTTTGGAACACTCATCGGTGAATATCTGTCGAAACTTGTTCCTGCAAACAAATAATGTACTTTCCCCCTTGAACTTTCACCTCCTTTGCTGCGCTTATACCCCGCAAAGGAGGCAGCCTGTTCGCCCTTCTTGATCACCTACCCTTCAGAGCTTGTCTCCCCGCTTTCACCAAACAATATCCTAGCGATTCCAAATCCCATGGTCATCGCATTTCAGGTTGAACAGAGTATTTGTCCCTCTCTTCAACCTGCAAAGAGGAGGATTCCAAACACAGTCAGCATGGCCCCTGAAATTTTTTCAACATAGAAGACCCCTTTGCCCAGGCGATCTCTTATTTTCTGTTGACCAATAAGCAGTGCCATTCCACAGTCCCATAAGAACACAACGGACATCATCCACAACCCGTAGAGACAGCGCAGAGAAAGAGAAGTCGCAGGAGAAACCATGGCTGTAAAAAGAGAGAGATAAAATATTACATTTTTCGGATTCAGCATAGCGGACATGAACCCGAGCAGAAATTGTTTCTTCATATTCTTTTCACAAAGAATTGAAATCGACTCCCCGGCAGCAAAAGAGCGCATTGGGGCTCGAAGAAGCAATATCCCAATATAAACAAGGTAGATTGCACCAAACAATTTCAACATCAGAAAAAGACCTGGGAAATTACGAATCCCATCCGTACCGAGTACGGCGATGAGCAGGTACACCCCATTGGCCACAGCTATTCCTGCACAGACAGAAACAGCATAGCGCAGGGGAAGGCGAAGAGCGGTCTGTACAATAAGAAAAAAATCAGGCCCTGGGCTGAGCAGGGCCAGGAAATGTGCACTGGCAATCAGTATAAACTCCATATCATCCTCCTGTAATGGAGGTCCATACTAGAGTTTTACCAAGAAGAATTATTGTATAAAATTGACGCGGTATTGCTGAGGGGTCACAGTGGTCATTGCCTTAAAGGTTCGATGAAAGTGACTCTGATCAAAAAATCCGCATTCGAGAGCGGTATCACCTATATCTTTTCCCTGCTGGAGAAACTGACGGGCCAACTCTATCCTGCAGTTCATGCGATAAGCATGTGGGGTAATCCCTTGACTGACCTTGAACTGGCGCAACAGCGTATAAAGATTTGCTTCAAGCTGCACAGCAAAAGTATTCAGGCTCAGGTCCTGTTCTAGATTTTGACTGAGAAGCGATTTAAAACGTTCAATCTGTTCTGGAGGGTTCACACATTCCTGATACGGTTTACACGCCCTGGAAAAGATATCTGCAAGCAGTTTTGCTAACTCCTGTTCTTTTTTCAGAAGGTGCACCTGCTCATCCATCAAACACTCCATGATTGCTGTATAACGTTGATAGAGGAGATCGTCCACCAGGCAAATGGTTGTTACCGGCACAAAGCTGTCAATATGCCATAGGCTTTTCTGGATCTCTAGACACCAGTCAATATCCAGATAGAGCATATAGTAACTTCTTTGGCACCTCTCCTCACAGTTACAGGAATGGAGCGTGTCAGGATTGATCAGGGCGAGGGCACCGGGAACCAGGGAGGTACTCTCTTCCTGCACCTGATAACGAACCTCTCCCGTCTCCACGGCCCCCACGCTGAAAGCCTGATGCAGATGCGGTTTAAAGCTTTTCCGGCTGGATTGTGAATAGCGACCCTCGGCAAAAGGAAGCCTCCTGTCTTTAAAAAAATGCTCCCTGTTCACATCGATTCACACTATTCACTATCACATTAACCATTTCAGTGTTCCAGACCCCGGTTGTATTGTCAAAAAACAGCTACTGCCAACTGAGTCACCTTGAAGATACCTTAAACGGCCCGCCCTTTATTTACCTTTCAGAGCAGACAGCACTACTTTGGCCACTTGATCGTAATTCTGCGCAAAATGGACTGTAAACCCCTCCTTAATATGATCGGGGAGAGTATCAAAATCCCCCTTGTTGGCCTCGGGCAGGATCAACTCTCTGATGTCATTTCGTTTGGCACCGATCACCTTTTCCTTGATCCCGCCAACGGGCAGGACCTTACCGGTGAGAGTGAGTTCCCCGGTCATGGCCAGGTTCCGTTTCATGCGCCGGTTCTTGCCCAGACTCAATAGGGCCGAGGCCATGGTGACACCAGCACTGGGACCGTCTTTGGGTGTGGCCCCTTCCGGTACGTGGAGGTGAATGAGATGGGTCTGAAAAAAGTCCTCCTTAATCCCATAGTGAGCAGCATGAGATTGCAGGAAACTGTAAGCAATCTCCGAAGACTCCCGCATAACATCACCGAGCTGTCCGGTCTGTTTAAAGCCTCCCCCTTGTTTACGAATGGCTGTCGCTTCCACTGAAAGAGTAACCCCGCCCATGGGGGTCCAGGCAAGACCGGTGATAACCCCGACTCCGGTAAAAAGTGACTCTTTTCTGAAAAAGGGTTTCCCCAGATAATCCGCCAGGTTCTTCGCCGTAACAGAGACCTTCTTCTCCGGATCTTCCAGAAGCTGGACCACGGTTTTACGCACGATCTTGAGGAGGTGCTTTTCCATCTTTCGCACACCGGATTCACGGGCATACCCGTCAATGAGCTGTCTCAGGGCCGCGTCACTGAGTTTCAGCTGATTCTTTTTCAGACCACCCCTTTCCAGAGCTCTGGGCCAGAGATGATTCCTGGCAATGGTAATTTTTTCTTCAGTGATATATCCAGAGAGCCGGATCATCTCCATACGATCCAAGAGCGGACCGGGGATGGTATCAAGCTGATTGGCAGTACAGATAAAGAGGACCTTGGACAGATCCACCCGCAGATCCAGATAATGATCAAGAAAATCTGCATTCTGTTCCGGATCCAGGACCTCAAGCAGAGCAGAGGCAGGGTCTCCACGGAAGGAGGCGCCGATCTTATCGATCTCGTCAAGCATGATTACCGGGTTGGCGGTCTTCACCTCTTTTAAGGCCTGCACAAATTTTCCAGGCATGGACCCGATATAGGTGCGACGATGACCTTTAATCTCGGCCTCATCACGCATGCCGCCGAGGCTGAAACGATAAAACTTTCTTCCCATGGCCTCGGCCACAGAGCGGCCAATGGAGGTCTTACCCACACCTGGAGGCCCAACCAGCAGCATGATGGAACCGGCAATCTCTTTTTTAAAGGCACCCACAGCAAGAAACTCAATAATCCGCTCCTTCACATCATCCAGCCCGTCATGATCCCGGTCCAGAATTCTTCTCGCCTCCTTGATTCCCAGTTTATCCTCGGAAAAGACGCCCCATGGCACTGAACTCATCCAATCAAGATAATTCCTTGTTACGGCATACTCCTGCGAACCCTTTTCCAGGTAACTCAGCTTTTTCAATTCCTCTTCAATACGATCTGCCACCGGCTGTGGCGGTTGCAGACCCTTCAATCGTTTTTCAAATTCATCAACATCAGCACTCCTGTCATCCTTCGTTATGCCCAGCTCCTTCTGGATAGTTTTGAGCTGTTCCCGAAGAAAGAATTCCCGCTGACGACTGTTGATCTTGGTGTTTACATCCTTGCTGATCTCACCATGGAGCTTACTGATTTGCACTTCTTTTTGCAGAAGCGGAAAGACACGCTGCATGCGTTCAAGGATCGGAATTGTCTCCAGGACCTGCTGCAACTCTTCTCCGGAGGCCGTGGTGAGTGTTGCGGCAAAGTCGGTAAGAGGTGAAGGTTCATTGGGAGTGAAGTACTGCAGGGCCTGTTTCAACTCCTCTCCATGCAGAGGATTGGACTGAACCAGCTCCTTGACCGCAGTGATAATTGACAGGGCATAAGCCTTTGTTTCCGTATCATCCAATTCTTCCTTCAACTCTTCTTCAGCCAGATATTCTACTTCAACAATGAAAGGAACCTTGCTACTGAGCCAGCGCTTAATTCGAAAACGCTGCATCCCCTGACAGATAAAATGAATATTGGTGTCCTTCATGGTGGGTTTCATCACCTTGCCCACACAGCCCACCGGATAAAAATCTTCAGGAGCTGTCTCCTGTACAGGGATATTACCGGCATAGACAAGCCCCACTACCTTCTGTTCCGTCTCTCCGATCTTCTGGATAGTATCCCTCCAGAAGTCTCCTCCAAGAACAATGGGCTGAACCTGGCCCGGAAAAAAAGGCCTGCCGGAAATGGGAATCAGATGCAGGTGCTGTGGAAGAACCTGATGGGGAAGGGTGATTTCGTTCTGCTGTCCACCCTCGTGAACCATTTCTGCTTCTGCATGCTTTTCATTTTTATCTGTCATGACACTATACGCTCCTCTTCTATGATGGCTTCATAAAAACCCGTATTCATCAAACCTATTGTTAGGTTTGATACTAACAGGTGTGAACGGTAGGACAAACAAGAAAAAGAAAAATTTTTCAGGTGCTTCCAATTCTGCTTCCAGTTATATTACCCGCAAACAAACAACTCACGAGGCTGAGCACCGCAGCATGCGCCATCTACAAAATGATCCTTAATTAAAAAACTACTGCTTTCAGCTCCCACCATCTGGAGATTTTATAAAGTGATCCGTATTGGCATCCTTTCGGATACCCATATCAACAGACCATTACCAGGCTTTGCCGAGCAGGTACAAAAGGTCTTTGCAGACTGTTCCGTTATCCTGCACGCGGGTGACCTGACAGACCTCTCTATCCTCGAAGCCTTTCGCGGCAAAGATTTCCACGCCGTCCATGGGAACATGTGCACCCTGTCAACGCAGCAGGCTCTGCCCTCTGAAAAAGTAATTCTTCTGGATGGATACACTATTGGTCTCTGTCACGGGGCCGGAGCACGACACAACATTGAAGAGAGGATGTGGGAGCTTTTTCCCAGTGCCGATTGTATTGTCTACGGACATACCCATCAGCCTGTCTGTCACACCAAAGCCACAACCCTTTTTCTTAACCCCGGGTCTTTTCTGGGCACTGGTCGCTACGGCGCTCCAGGCAGTTACGCAATCCTGACCATTGACGCAAAAGGTCTCCACGGCTCTCTGCACCAGCTTGAAAAGTCATGGTCATGAAAAGCTTCCGGGATTCCTGGCGCATGGAATGCATACCGACCAATGCAGCACGGCTTAAAGACTACCTTTTTGAACCTCCAAGAAGAAACCACTGCGATCCGACTGCAGTCATCAACTACCAAAAGGAACCAGGACAATCTGCAGGCCGACAGGCCCACCCGTCAATGCAGGAGCTTCTCAACACACAAGGAAATATGAATGAGTAAGGCCGCAAAAATCACCCCCATGCTCCAACAGTACCTGGAAATCAAAGAGCAGCATCAGGATGCCATCCTCTTTTATCGAATGGGTGATTTCTACGAGATGTTTTTCGAGGATGCGGTAACCGCTTCCAAAATACTCGGCATAACGCTTACCTCACGGAATAGTAAAAATGATGCCAACAGGGTCCCCATGTGTGGAGTTCCCTTTCATGCCGCCTCCACCTATCTTGCCAAACTGGTCAAGGCAGGACGTCGGGTCGCTATCTGTGAACAAACGGAAGAACCAAGCCAGGCCAAGGGGATAGTACGCCGCGAAGTTGTTCGGATTATCTCTCCAGGCCTGATCACCGACGAACAGATCCTTGATGACAAAGACAATCTCTATGTGGCCGCCCTCTCCTGTCTGGAAAAAGGCAAGAAAACGATATATGGGATCAGCTTTCTGGATCTCTCCACCGGCTCTTTTCTTGTTGGCGAATTCTCAGATGACAGCGGACAGGCCGATACTATCCTTGACCAGCTCACCCGGATGATGCCTGCAGAACTGCTTATCAATGAAGATACGTATGAAGCAGTTAATGGGCTTGTCACCACAGCAGAAACCCTGCTTCCCGGCCTCTGTATCACTTCCCGCCCTGCAACTCTTTTCCACTTTCCGCACTGTGAAGAGCTGCTCACCGACCATTTTCAGGTAAGCAACCTGGCTGGTTTTGGCTGTAGTTCATTTAAACAGGGTATCATCGCCGCAGGAGTCCTCCTTGACTATATTCAAGAGACACAAAAGACGGAAATAGGACATATCGAACAACTGACCCCCATCGACCTGGAACTTATCCTCCAGATTGACGATTCTTCCAGAAGAAACCTGGAACTGACTCTGACGATCATCGGTTCCAAACGGGAAGGTTCCCTTCTCTCGGTCCTTGATCAAACCTGTACCCCAATGGGAGCACGACTGCTGAAACAGGAAATCCTCTTTCCCCTCCAGGACGTTCATCGTATCAATGCCCGCTTAGACGCGGTGCAATTTCTGCACAGCCATGCCGGTCAGCGCAACAATTTTCGTGAACAACTCACCGCCGTCTACGATGTAGAAAGGCTCAACAGCCGAATGGTACTTGGCAACGGGAATGGTCGGGACATGCTGGCTCTGAAACACTCCCTTGCCAGACTGCCTGCCATCAAAGAACTACTGCTCCAGTGCGATGTCCCCAGAATCAAAACTATCGGGGAAGAACTTGACACGCTCAGTGATCTGCATTTACTCATTGAAGAGGCCATCCATCATGAAGCTCCAGTCACCCTGCGTGACGGGAGACTAATCAAGGAAGGCTATAATAAAGAGCTGGACGAACTGGTTCATATTCAACGGCACGGAAAACAGCTGATTCTTGACCTTGAAAGCAAGGAACGTGCAGCATCCGGTATCAGCAAACTCAAAGTTGGATTTAACAAAGTTTTTGGCTACTTTATTGAAGTCAGTAAACTGCACGCGGATAAGGTGCCAGACTCTTACATCCGCAAACAGACCCTGGTCAATGCCGAACGCTTTATCACACCTGAGTTAAAAGAATTTGAAAGCAAGGTACTGGGTGCCCAGGAACGACGCCTCGAAATCGAATACCGTCTCTTTACCGAGATTCGTAAAAAACTGGCAACCGAAAGTTCCCGGCTGCTGCAGAGTGGTCAGCTGTTAGCCAAAATCGACTTCCTCGTCTGCCTTGCCGAAGTGGCCCATCTCTATCACTATCGCAGACCGAAAGTAAATGATGGTGAAGAAATCAACATTATAGAAGGCAGGCATCCGGTAATCGAACGTTCCATGCCCAGCGGAAAATTCGTTCCCAACGATATTCATTTAGACCAGCAAAGCGACGAGGTCCTCATTATCACCGGCCCTAACATGGCCGGAAAATCTACTGTTCTTCGTCAAACTGCTCTCATCGTCCTCATGGCCCAGATGGGCTCCTTTGTCCCGGCTGAATCTGCAACCATCGGCGCAGTGGATAGGATCTTTACTCGAGTAGGTGCCATGGATGACCTGCGGCGCGGGCAATCCACATTCATGGTAGAGATGAATGAAACTGCAAACATCCTCAACAATGCCACAGACAAAAGCCTGGTTATCCTTGATGAGATCGGACGCGGCACCTCCACGTTTGATGGACTGGCCATTGCCTGGGCTGTCGCCGAAGATCTGGTCAGAAAGAACAATAAAGGGGTAAAGACCCTCTTTGCCACCCATTATCACGAACTCACTGATCTTGCCCGAACCGAGGAAAGAGTACGAAATTATTCCATTGCCGTACGTGAATGGAACGAGACTATTATTTTCCTCCACAAACTGGTCAAAGGGGGAACAAATCGTTCCTATGGAATCCAGGTGGCCGCACTTGCCGGTGTCCCGGACCGGGTCGTTAAACGTGCCGGCGAGATCCTGAAAAATATCGAAAAAGGTGAATTCAGTGCGGATGGAACCCCCACCATAGTGAAAGGCAGTAACTCACGCACACATCGAAAAAAATCTCATCCCAACCAGCTCCCCCTCTTTCCAATCACCGAAGACAACCCAATCCATCTCTACCTTCAGAAGCTTGACGCAGATGACCTGAGTCCCCGTCAGGCATTAGATGTTGTCTATGACCTTCTGAGGCTCATGAAGTGAAACTTTATTTCTCAAGCACTCCATGTTCACCCAACAAACTCGAGACCCTCCTCCCTCATACTATCAAATGACACCTTCTTAAATAGCATATCCAATCATTAGTGCGAACCGACAAGGACCGCCATGGTCACTATGAACATTTTTTTTGCTGGCAATAACTCTCACTCCGTGGCCTTTTCTTTTGCCTTCCCTCAAGCTTTTATGTATACTTTCAAAGATACAGAATTGTTATATAATTTTTCTCTTAAATTAGGCATTTGAAAGGTTCCCCAATGCGCTACGAGTTGATTTCTCCACGAGACATCCAGTAAATTGTAATGCTTCGTTTTTTCACTATCTTTTCCCTGTTCCTCCTGCTTTCCATCCCCTTTTCCTCCACTTTCTGTCCTGCCAAGGAAGTAGAAAGCATTTCTCCTGAGACAATCTCAGCCGACAAACAGTATCAGCAGGCAAAATTTTATTACAACGAACTGCATACCAACAGCAGCCTTGGCAATTCCCGTGACAACTGGCTCAATGGCGTTCGCAATTTTAGAAAAATCTATCTGGCCGGCCCTAAATCCGATTACGCAGCCCCCAGCCTCTATATGCTCGGCCGGATGTATCTCCAAATGTACAAAAAGTTCAATTCCGCTGTTGATCTGCAGGAATCCATCTCCTACTATCGGGACGTGTCAGCCCTTTTCCCAGACAATCGTCTGGCCGACGATGCCCATTATGCTGTTGGCAAGATTTTTCTCGAAGAAAAAAATGAGCCGCAAAAAGCGGCCAAGGCCTTTACCCGCATTATCGCAGATTATAGAAACGGCGACATGTATCCCCATGCCTCCGACAGTCTCAAGGGATTATCAAAAAGCCACAATATCCCCTTGCCTGCCGCCATGCTCAAAAGAAGCTATCTTGAGAACCTGACCAACGTCCTTCCGGTAAAATATTGGTCATCAGACGATTACACACGTGTTGCCATTAATGCATCAGGACCGGTAACCTATCAGGAGACGCTCCTTGAAAAGGATGGGGACAAACCACGCCGCCTCTATATTGATTTTCAAGAATCCTATATCGACCCGCGCTACCGATCTCCTGTGCCCATCGAAGATGGTCTGCTCAAACAGATTCGCACCGGACAGTTCACACCTGAAGTGGTCCGGGTTGTACTGGACATCGAATCCATTTCCAGCTACAAGATTTTCAGCCTCCCTGACCCATTTCGCGTTGTCATTGATGTACGCGGAGAACTCAAGACCTCTAAAGTGAAACCGGCAAAAACTTTGCCCACGCCACCGTCTGGTGTGAGTTCTGATTCTTTAAAGAAACAGCCTGAAGATCATGCGGTTACAACTCTTATTGTCCTCGAAGATTTTAAAAAGAAGGCCGTTAAATCAAAGGCTACGATAGCACGGGAGGCAGCTGAAGAAACAGCAGTAAAGGCAGTGCAATTCTCATTGGCCCAGCAGCTTGGACTTGGAGTAAGGAAAATTGTTCTTGATCCTGGCCATGGAGGTAAGGACCCCGGCGCCTCAGCGTTTGGGCTTGTTGAAAAGGATATCGTCTTAACTATCGCCAAAAAACTTGCTCCCATTCTTGCAGAGCAGACCGGAGCCGAAGTTATCCTCACCCGCCCCAATGATCATTTTATCCCCCTTGAGGAACGAACGGCTATAGCCAATACAAACGATGCAGATCTCTTCATCTCTCTGCATATCAATGCCCATCCCTCACCCAAGGTGCATGGAATTGAAACCTACTATCTTAACTTGACAACCAATGCAGAAGCCATGCGTGTTGCCGCATTCGAAAATGCAACTTCCACGCATCAGATGAGTGACCTGCAGGATATCCTTTCCGATATCATGAAGAATTCAAAGATCAACGAGTCTTCCAGACTTGCCGGCTATGTCCACAATTCACTTTGCGGCGGCATCAATGATATAAATGGCTACGACTTTAAAAATCTTGGCGTCAAACAGGCCCCATTTTATGTGTTAATTGGTGCTGAAATGCCAGCTATTCTCATTGAAATTGCCTTTATTACCAATCCCTCAGATTCCGATTTCCTCAATCAGGATAATTTTCTCGATATAATTGCCAGTGAAATTACAAAAGGTGTACAAAGCTATATCCACAGTACCACTGCCAGTCTCTGATCCAAACCACTCTCCCTTTCTTCCATAGCAATAAAAAAGCCCATAGTTCCTTGTGGAACTGTGGGCTGTAAACTATACCTGTAATTCTTTTTACCAATCAATCTGATCGCAAAGGTATTCTCTATCCTCCTTTAAATCCAGACCATTGAGATACCTTTCAATGGACTCGGCAGCAACCTTGCCCTGGTAAACCGCCTTAGCTGCAGTCTGCGGGCCAAGGACGTTATCACCACCGGCAAAGATATCATCGATGGAAGTCTGAAGAGTATGTGGATCTGTATGATAGGTTCCCCAAGAGGTAATTTTAAGCTCATGCCCCTTGCTTGCGAGAAGCTCAACATTCTGACTGATAGCTGGGATAATGGAATCAGCCTCAATCATAAAATTTGAACCTTCTTGAATGACAGGACGACAGCGGCCGGAACTATCTGGCTCTCCAAGCTCCATTCGCACACATTCCACCTTAGAGAGTTTTCCATCTTTTGCATGAATCTTGACTGCCACTGCCAAAAATTCAATACGAACTCCTTCTTCTTCAAGATGATGAATCTCGGAAGGAGATGCGGGCATTTCATTTCTCGATCTACGGTAAAGAATAAAAACATCTTTGGACCCTAAACGAAGCGCAGTCCTGGCAACATCAATGGCTACATTGCCACCACCTACCACAACAACCTTCTTCCCAAGGTCTAGTTTTTCACCAAGATTGATACGTCTCAGATAATCAACACCGTGCAATACTCCTTCAGTGGTTTCCTCGCCCTCTATCCCAAGCTTCCTGCTGGCATGGGCACCGACGCCATTAAAGATGGCGTTAAAACCTTCAGCCCTGAGATCATCAATGGTTTTATCTTTTCCAATAACAACATTGGTATGAAGCTTTACCCCACAACTTTTCAAAGCATCGATTTCAGCCTGAATGATATCTCTAGGCAGACGGAACGGGGGAATACCAACGGTGAGCATACCACCATAAACCGGGAGTGACTCAAATATTGTACAGGGAACTCCTTTGTGGGAAAGATAATAGGCAACAGTCATACCAGCAGGACCGGAACCAATGATAGCGACTTTTTTGTCACCTGGGAGCCTGCATTCGGTGTACATATTTTTCTTATTGGCTACCATCCAGTCAACGATGAATCGTTCCAGCATACCAATGGCAACAGACTGACCTTTTCCCTTTCCCCTTACACAGGATCCTTCACATTGAAATTCATGGGGACAAATCCGTGAACAGACTGCAGGCATGGATGAAGTCTCACGGATTTTCCAATATGCCTCTTCAAACTTCTTTTCGCGAAGTAGTGCAATAAAACCAGGGATGTCATTATGAATAGGACAGCCTTGTCGGCAGGATGGCTTTTTGCATTGAAGGCAACGTTGTGCCTCCAGGATAGCGGTGCTCTCACTATATCCTGCAACAATTTCATCGAAATGTTTTACCCGCTCGGCCGGAGTCAGTTCCACCGGCATCTGCCTGGCTATCGCCATGCGCTCCTTGGCTTTCATACACATACCTCAATAGGATAGATTAGCTTTATCAAATTTACTTATATTAAAAGTGCAAAAAAAAGGCCGTCCAATGAAGGACGACCTTTTTTTATTATAACCTAACTGAGTTAATCAGGCAATCTTTGATGCTTTAATTCGTGCGAGTGCGCGTTGCAGGGCAGCTTCTGCTCTGGTTTGATTAAATTTTTCATCATGGGCAGCGGCTTGACTCAAGCGCTTTTCTGCACGTTCTTTGGCTTTCATAGCTCTGTCTACATTTATCTCTCTGCCAAATTCAGCACTTTCAACGAGAAAAGTGATCTTATTATTGGAAACCTCACTGAAGCCGCCACTGATCATCAGGCTATCCCGATTTTTCCCCTGTGCATAGGTCAGAAGACCAATTTTTATAGTAGAGAGGAACGGAGCATGGTTGGCCAACACACCAAAGTCACCACCATATCCGGGTGCGTTGACGATATCGACGTCCTCGTTAACTACGGCCCCGGCAGGCGTTACTACTTCTAAACGTATTTGTTGTGCCATCGGTTTGTCCTCGTATGCTTTGTAGTTCTTCTGCCATATACTACTGATTCTTTGTCACAGAAGTGTATGGCAGATAAAACTTACAGACTTTTTGCTCGGTTATCTTAGCAATTATGCTTTTGCCTTCTCTTTGGCGTCTTTCTCAATAGCTTCAGCGATGGTACCAACCATATAGACTGAGTTTTCAGCTATCTCGTCATGCTTTCCTTCAAGGATTTCTTTGAAGCCGGCAACGGTATCTTCAACTGCTACGAACTTACCTGGCATACCGGTAAAGACCTCAGCAACAGTAAAGGGCTGAGAGAGAAATCGCTGAATCTTACGAGCTCTGCCAACAAGGACTTGATCTTCTTCGGAAAGCTCATCCATACCAAGAATGGCGATAATATCCTGAAGATCTTTATATTTCTGCAGGGCGATCTGTACTCCACGAGCTACATCATAGTGTTCCTGACCAACAACGTTGGGATCAAGAATACGGGAAGTAGAATCAAGAGGATCAACTGCAGGATAGATTCCAAGCTCAGAGATCTGACGAGAAAGAACAACAGTACCGTCAAGATGGGCAAATGTTGTAGCAGGTGCAGGATCGGTCAAGTCATCAGCAGGTACATATACGCACTGTACAGCGGTAATGGAACCTTTTGTGGTTGAAGTAATACGCTCCTGCAAGCCACCAAGGTCAGTAGCTAGGGTGGGCTGATAACCAACAGCAGAAGGAATACGTCCGAGAAGGGCGGAAACCTCAGAACCGGCCTGAGTAAAACGGAAAATGTTATCTACGAAGAAGAGCACGTCCTGCCCCTCTTCATCACGAAAGTATTCAGCAGCGGTCAAACCAGTCAAGGCAACACGAGAACGGGCTCCCGGAGGCTCAGTCATCTGACCATAAACAAGAGCAGCCTTTGGCAGAACACCTGAATCCTTCATCTCATGATAAAGATCGTTTCCTTCACGGGTACGCTCACCAACACCGCAGAATACGGAAATACCACCATGATGCATGGCGATGTTATTAACCATCTCCATCATAATAACGGTCTTGCCACAACCGGCACCACCGAACAGTCCCATTTTTCCACCCATTGGGAAGGGAACCAAAAGATCAATAACCTTGATACCGGTTGCCAGTACCCTTACCTCAGTATCCTGCTCGGTAAACAGGGGAGCCAGACGGTGAATCGGCATGCTCTTATCTGAAGTGATCGGTCCCATACCATCAACAGGGCGACCGACAACATTCATAATGCGACCAAGGGAGGCCTCACCAACCGGAATTGTGATGGGAAGCTCGCTATCACGAGCTTCCATGCCGCGGACAAGTCCGTCGGTTGCATCCATGGCAATGCAGCGGACTGCATTGTCACCAAGATGCTGTGCTACCTCAACAACAAGGTTGTCGGCCTCATCAGAAATACCGGGATTGGAGACCATCAGGGCATCCAGAATTCTCGGCAGTTTGCCTGGTTCGAACTCAACGTCAACGACCGGCCCAATAACTTTAATAATTTTTCCAGTGTTTTGCTCACTCATCGGGATTTACCTCTCCTCAAAGTCTTTATATTTTCGTATGGTTGTTATCCCTTCAGGGCTTCGGCTCCGCCGACAATATCCATCAGTTCGCCAGTAACGGCTGCCTGCCTGGCCTTATTATAAATAAGGGTCAGATCTGAAATGATATCCTTACAAGCGTTGGTTGCATTATCCATGGAAGTCATACGGGCAGCATGTTCAGAAGCACCCACCTCAAGCATGGCATGATATAAAATCACATTCAGATACAAAGGCTGCATCACATCCATAATCTCTTCAGTTGAAGGCTCGTAGATATAATCGCCACTGTTTTTGGTCTCTTCTTCCCCTTCACTCTCAACAGGAGTGATGGGCAGCATATCAACAGCCATAGGAATCTGCCGGGCTACCGACTTGAAGTGACCGAAAATCACCTCTACCTTATCGGCACCACCTGTTATGAAATTATGCGAGATTTCCTGTGCGATTTCTCTGGCATTAAACATCTGAAAACCTGCCATGATATCGGTGTATTTGGTACGAACCTTTCCAGTTTTCTTAAAAGATGCAAAACCTTTTTTCCCCACACAAACCAAGGTGACAGTTTTGCCTTCGGCCTCATATTCAAGAATCTTTTTATTGGCAAGTTTGGCGATGTTGGCGTTGAAGGATCCGCATAACCCTCTGTCGGAGGTAACCAGAACCAATTCAACGGTTTTGACCTCCCGTGTTTCCATAAGGGGAAATGCATCGGTATTTGCCCCTCCGGAAAGATTAGACATGGCCTCGTTGAACTTGTCAGTATATGGGCGAAAGGCCTCCATTTTGTCCTGGGCTCCCCGCAGTTTGGCGGAGGCCACCATGTTCATGGCCTTGGTGATCTGTGCGGTCTTTTTAACACCGACGATCTTATCTTGAACGTCTTTTAAACTCGGCATATCGAACGTTCTCCTCTATTATTTGATACCCTTGGTTGCCTTAAAGGTACCACCGAAGGCATCTAATGCCTTGTTCAGTTTAGTTTTGATACCATCAGTAAATTCCAGTTGTTCCTTGAGGTCGGCAAAGATAGAGGGATCATTGGATTCGATGTAGTTGTACATCTCTTGCTCATAGTCCTTCATGGTATCAATGGGCAGACTGTCCAGATAACCATTGGCACCGGCATAAAGGATAGAAACCTGTTTTTCCATTGGCAGTGGTTCGTACTGAGGTTGTTTGAGGATCTCAACCAGACGCTCACCACGGGTCAACTGCGCCTGGGTTGCTTTATCAAGGTCGGAACCGAACGCGGCAAAGGCGGCCAACTCACGAAACTGGGCGAGATCGAGTCTCAGTGTTCCTGCAACCTGTTTCATGGCCTTGACCTGAGCAGCGCCACCAACACGGGATACGGAAAGACCAACATTGATCGCCGGACGAACGCCGGAGAAGAAGAGGTTTGGCTCAAGGTAAACCTGACCATCGGTAATGGAAATAACGTTGGTGGGAATAAAAGCGGAAACGTCACCAGCCTGTGTCTCGATGATAGGCAGAGCAGTCAGAGATCCGGCACCAAGCTCATCATTCACCTTGGAAGAACGCTCAAGAAGACGAGAATGGTTAAAGAAAATATCACCAGGGTAGGCCTCACGTCCGGGAGGACGTCTCAGAAGCAGAGAAAGCTCACGATAGGCTACAGCCTGTTTAGAAAGATCATCATATACGATCAGGGCATGCTGCCCATTGTCACGGAAGTACTCACCCATGGATGTTCCGGCAAAAGGAGCAATGTACTGCATTGGTGCAGGATCAGAGGCACAAGCTGCAACCACTGTCGTGTACTCCATGGCACCATGTTTTCTCAGCGCCTCAACAACGAGGGCAACGGTTGATTTTTTCTGACCAACAGCTACATAGATACAATGAACATCGGTTTCTTTCTGAGCGATAATGGCATCAACGCAAAGGGCAGTCTTACCAATCTGGCGATCACCGATAATCAGCTCTCGCTGTCCACGACCAACAGGGGTCATGGCATCAACAGCCTTGGCACCAGTGTAACAGGGCTCATGCACACCTTTACGGGCAATAACACCAGGGGCGAGAACCTCAATTTTGGCGCTCAGGGCTGCATTGATCGCACCCTGGCCATCGATGGGATAACCAATACCATCAACAACACGGCCTTCCATTTCCGGTCCAACGGGGACCTCGGCGATCTTTCCGGTACGCTTGACCAGATCACCCTCTTTAATCTCACTGACAGAACCGAGTACGGCACAACCTACGTTGTCCTCTTCAAGGTTCAGAGCAAGGCCCATGACACCGCCTGGAAACTCAAGGAGCTCCATAGCCATGCACTTCTGGACGCCGTACACACGTGCGATACCATCACCAACAGAGATAACGGTACCTGTCTCATTGAGGTCAATACTGGTTTCGTATTCACCAATCTGATCTTTTATAATCTGACTGATTTCTTCGGCTTTGATTTGCATTGCTACGCTCTCCCCTTAATGGAATCTTTTAAACTCGCAAGTTGTGTTTTGATGCTGCCGTCCAGCTCAAGATCGCCTACCTTGGCAATAATCCCGCCGATGATCGAAGGGTTTACACTGGTGGTCAGTTCCACTTTCTTGCCAGTAAGCTTTTCTAGTGTTGCCTGTACCTTGGCCTGCAATTCCTTATCCAATTCTACTGCCGAGACCACGCTGCCGTGGCTGATATTTTTTTCTTCATCAACCATGGCTTGGAATTGTTCCGCAATCTCAGGAAGAATTCCAGCACGTTTTTTCTCTACCAGCAGGTTGAGAAAGTTGGCCATAATTTTTTCAACACCCATGGAGGCAACAATACCTTCCATTACCTTTTTTCGTACATCCAGAGGATAAAGCGGATTGGTCAGGGCATCTGCCAGTTCCGCACCTGAGCCATAGAGCTCAGCCAGACCCTGAAGGGCGTCATTATATTGTTCAAACTTACCTTCTTCCTTACCAACAGCGAAAAGCGCCTTGGCATATCGTCGTGCTAAGATTATCTGTTTCACTGGACGGCCCCTACCTTATCTAAGTAATCTTCAGTAATCTTGACCTGATCCGCAGGGGTCAGACTCTTCACGATTAACTCCTCAGCCATAACTGCCGCTTGCTCAGCGACTTCATTTTGCAACGTGTCTCTGGCAGCAGTGATCTCATTAGCAATAACCATTTCAGCCTGGCGTTTGATATCAGCAGCTGATTGCTCCGCCTTTTCAATGATCTTGGCCTTTTCGATTTCAGCCTGAGCCACTGCCTTCTCAACTATGGTACCAACGTCTTTTTCTACAGATTCAAGTTTTGCTGAAAACTCTTTATAAGCCTTTTCAGCGTCGCTCTTTTTGGCCTCGAGATCCTCGAGTTCTTCTCTGATCTGTTTACGACGTGCACCCAGTCCATCGGCTATTGGTTTTGCGCCAAATTTAACCAGGATAATAAGCAGAACGATAAAGTTCATCACCCTGAAGCCAAGATCTTTCAATTTAGCTGGTGACAGGCTGTTCTTTTTTACTGCATGAGGATCACCATGTCCCACTGCTGCCTCACCATGCACCACTGCCTCTTCAGCCGCATGCTCAGTGATCACTGCATGGCCTACATCTTCGTAGTCCTTCATTTGAGCAGAGCTGTGAGCATCCGCAGTAGGCATACCCTCTCCCGGCGCTGCGTGGTCAGAGGCCCAGGCACTTCCTGCTGCCAGGGCAAACCACAGAACCAGCGCAAACAGAGCACTTTTTCCGGCTGTTCGCTTTATTCCCCTCATTGTTACAGACTCCTTCCCAAAATTTTTCCTGCCATGGCAAGTGCGAATCCTTCCAGTCCTGCCTCAAGATCTTTTCGAGCGGTCTGCACCTGAGTCTTCACATCTGCCAGCTGTTTATCTTTTTCGGCATCTGCCTCAGCCTTGATCGCGGTAAGTTTTTCCTCACCTGCTGCCTTGGCTCCGTCACGGGCTGTATCCAGTGCTGCTTTAGCCTGGGCTGAAGCCTTAGCCATTTTCTTATTTACTTCCTCCTGACGGCGACGAGCATTATCCTCATACTTGGTCACATCATCTCTCATGCCCTGCAACTTGCCAGCCCTTTCTTTCAATATCTTCAGAACGGGTTTATAGATGATTCCATTTAATAGAAACATCAGAACGAATGCGTTCACGATCTGAAACAACAGGGTTATATCCATTGTTACCATTTTTTCCGCTCCTGATTAGCTAAGATAATTAAAAAAATTCCGTCCAAAATGAATAGCGATTCACAATACGAAGTCCGGTTTTACTGCATATAAACAGCCATGTCAACTTTTTTGTAAAATAGGGTTGTGCTTGAAATAAGAAAAAAAGAAAAATCTTTTTCTTCTAACTCACGTCCCTTTTTCTCTTTCTTCTTAAAAAAGATTATTCAGCCAAAAGTAAACGCACAGAATCAGAGACGGAGGCCATCGCCTCATCCAGCTTATCAGGCATTGTCCCTCCTGCCTGAGCCATGTCCGGACGCCCTCCACCTTTTCCTCCCACAAGCGCAGCCACTTTGTTAATCAATGCGCCTGCCTTGATTCTTCCCGTAAGATCTTTTGAGACTATGGCCAACAGGGCTGCCTTGCCGTTAATGGCTCCTCCCAACACAGCAACACCGCTACCCATGTCATCACGAAGCTTATCACCTACCTCACGCAAAGTTTTCGGACTATCCAGAGGGATGACTGCCGCAACCACTTTCACCCCTTCAATTTCAACCGCCTCAGAGAGCAAATCACCCAGCTCTGATGAGGCAAGCTTTGTGGAGAGCTCCGCCACCTGTTTTTCCAAATATTTGTTGGCCTGTATCAGAGCCTCAAGCTTTTCATCAATGGTGTCAGCCTGAACGCCTAACGTTTCACAGATAGCCTTCTCTTGCCTCACCTGTTGCTGCACTCTGGTTAGAGCGCCTCGACCGGTAACAGCTTCTATCCTTCTTATTCCAGCGGCAATCCCTGCCTCTGTAACGATCTGAAACAAACCGATTTCTCCAGTTGCCTTAACATGGGTGCCCCCACAGAGTTCCTTGCTGAACTCTCCCACACTAACCACCCGCACACTCTCTCCGTACTTCTCGCCAAAAAGAGCTGTTGCGCCTTCTTCAATTGCCTGCTCCTTATCGAGAACAGTGGTTCCTGCAATAATATTCTCTCTGATCTTTCTGTTCACCCGTTTTTCCACAGCCTGTATCTCTTTGAGAGTAAGAGGAGAAAAATGAGTGAAATCAAAACGGAGGCGTGTGGGAGTAACCAGCGAGCCTGCCTGCTTAATATGTTCACCAAGGAGTTCTTTTAAGGTCGCCTGCAGGAGATGCGTGGCCGTATGGTTGGCAGCCGTATCCCCACGCTCACTCTCCGTGACATGGAGATAAATCTTAGAACCTGCCTGAAGCATTCCTTTCACTATCTGTACTTCATGGAGGATCACCCCCTCCCCTTCACTCTGCGTTCCTTCAATGTGAGCCTTACCGCCATCCCAGGTAACCTCCCCCCTGTCACCTGCCTGCCCACCTGACTCCGCATAGAAGGGCGTTTGGTCAACAAAAAGAGTTCCTGCTGCACCTGCTGTAAGCCTTTCCGCAAGCTCACCTTTCCCATTCAGAAGTCCCAGAACCGTGGCCTGGCATGACAGCTGCTCATAGCCGACGAACTCACTTCTATTCCCACCGGCAATCATCTCCTTGAGACCCTCCCCAAGAAGGCGAACCCCCTCTCCCTTCCTCGAAGACCTGGACTGCGCCCTCTGTTTCTCCATTGCCACATTAAACCCGGCAGCATCAAACGCCACCCCTCTTTCCAAGGAAATATCGCGGACAATATCCACTGGAAAACCGAAAGTATCATAGAGTTTAAAGATAAAATCGCCATTGATCTCTTTTGCACCTGCCTGTGTCAGGCGGGCGATCTCCTCGTCCAGAAGGGCCAGACCATGTTCCAGAGTCTCACCAAAGCGCTGTTCCTCACTGTTGACCACCTTGGTGAGTAATTGGCTGCAATCCCGAAGATGGGTAAAGGCCTCAGCCATGGAAGCGACCACAACACCGGTCACTGCATCCATAAAAGGCTTGCTCAAACCAAGATTACGTCCATAACGAATGGCCCTGCGCATGACCCGGCGCAGGACATAGCCCCTGCCTTCATTTGACGGCAAAACACCATCGGCCACAAGAAAGGTGGTGGCCCGTGCATGGTCTGCAATGACACGCATGGCAGTGGTATCAGCGTCATCGTCTCGATATTGCCGTCCAGAGAGTTCCTCCAGCTGATGAATGATAGGCTGAAAAAGATCAGTATCATAATTGTTAAATTTGCCCTGGAGGACAGCAGCCACCCGTTCCAACCCCATGCCCGTATCAATACTTGGCCTTGGTAGCGGAGTCATGGCCCCATCCTGAGAGCGGTTAAACTGCATGAAGACAAGATTCCAGAGTTCAAGGAAACGGTCACAATCACAACCCACTGCACAGTCAGAGCGACCACATCCGGCCTCCACGCCCTGATCAATATGGATCTCAGAACAGGGTCCGCAGGGACCAGTATCTCCCATGGCCCAGAAGTTGTCTTTTTCACCCAGCCGGACCACACGCCCCTTCGGCAGATCCTCTATTTTTTCCCAGAGCGCAAACGCCTCGTCATCGTCATCAAAGACCGAGACCCAAAGCTGCTCGGCCGGAATCCCCAATTCCTGCACCAGAAAATCCCAGGCAAAACGAATTGCATCTTCTTTGAAATAATCGCCAAAGGAAAAGTTCCCCAGCATCTCAAAAAAGGTATGATGTCTGGCAGTGTAACCAACATTTTCAAGATCGTTATGCTTCCCTCCCGCCCTGACACAACGCTGACTGGTCACAGCACGATTATAGTCCCGCTTATCCTCACCCATGAACACCGTCTTAAACTGCACCATGCCGGCATTGACAAAGAGCAGGGTGGGGTCATCCTGGGGAACCAGGGAAGAGCTCTCAACCCGGGTGTGGCCACGTTTCTCAAAATACTCGATAAAGCGCTTACGAATCTCATTTCCTTTCATGACAATAACTCAACAAATCAAGGTTTATAAAAAGAGGAAACAGCTCCTGTGCATGGAGTACAATTTCCGAACTATAACAGGGAAGACATCTAGAGGATATGGGGAAGGACGGACTTGAACTCTGAAGTTCCGGCCCTTCCAAGTAATTCATAGATAATCATTTCAGCCGGTCCCACAGCCACTCCCATGGCTTGCATTCTGGCCAGCCCCAGCACTGAATTCTCGTGCTTGCGGGATGAAACGCCATCGGTCACTACCCAGGGCATAAGGCCGTGCTCAAGCAGGCCCATGGCGGTCTGATAGACACAAATATGAGTTTCCACACCGACGAGAATACCCGTATGAATTGAAGCGGGAAAAGAACTCACCAATGCTCTGGTCTCCGGATGGGCCAGGGCATTGAACTCTATCTTATCAGGCCTGACCACCCCATCCATTAACTCTTCAAGCTCAGGGACATAGGGGCCCAGTCCTTTTTTGTACTGGGTATTTGCCAGAATCGGAATTCCGATAATCCTGGCACAATGCACCAGCTTCCTTATAGTTTCAACCACCTGCTCGGCCTCATGAATTTGATTCATCAGACGTTCCTGGGGATCGATAATGTGGAGGTAGCAATTTTCCGGGGTAAGAAGCTGTCGGGTCATGGCAATCCATTAAAAAGAAGAAAGGCAGAAACAACCCTGTTCTGCCTGTATATTGTAAACCGTCTTCTTTTCTTAAAACAAAAAAACGCATCCGTAAAGAATTACGGATGCGTTTTCTCTGCCAGCAGGCAGATGTGCTACTTATTCAGAATCAGTGGTCTACAGCAGTACCGGCCCCCATGGGAACACGGATATCCTCAACCAGGTGCTGAATATGCTCAGGCGGTGCCTTGGTAACTGCGCAAACACTCAAGGCCACAGCAAAGTTGATCAATGCACCTACTGCGCCAAAAGCGCCGGGGGAGATCCCCATTATCCAGCCTTCCGGAGTATCAGCCATCATCGCCGTACTTTTCACAAAGAACCACCCTTTATACATGAAGATGTAGACCAGGGTGGAACCAAGACCGGCAAGCATACCACATACCGCACCGGCATTATTCATACGTTTGACAAAAATCCCCATCATCAGAGCGGGGAAGATTGAAGATGCTGCCAGGCCAAAGGCCAAAGCAACAACCTGGGCCGCAAATCCCGGAGGATTAAGGCCAAGGTACCCAGCCACCACAATAGCACCGGCCATGGCAATACGACCAGCCATCAGCTCAGTCTTGTCATCGATATCTTTGGCAATGATACCCTTGACGATATCATGGGAGATAGCAGAAGAGATGGCCAGCAACAAACCGGCTGCAGTGGACAGAGCCGCTGCAATACCACCAGCTGCAACAAGGGCAATAACCCAGTTGGGAAGTCTGGCGATTTCAGGGTTGGCAAGAACCATGATATCACGGTCAACCTTGGTCATTTCATTTTGAACAGTAGTATCACCATATTTGGCACCGACATACTGAAGGCGTCCATCACCATTCTTGTCTTCGTATTTCAACAAGCCGGTTTTCTCCCAGTTGGTAAACCAGGCAGGCAGGTTGTCGATCTTCAGGTTCTGAGAGGTATCCGGGGCAATAGAATCGGCCTGGATGGTGTCAATCAGGTTCAAACGAGCCATAGCCCCAACTGCAGGTGCAGTGGTATACAGAACGGCAATAAAAACAAGAGCCCAGCCTGCAGAAGAACGGGCATCACGAACCTTGGGTACAGTGAAAAAACGGGTGATAACATGGGGCAGCCCTGCGGTACCAATCATCAGAGACATGGTCAACAGAAACATATTCAGTGTCGAGCCCTTCTGCGCGGTATAGGCCGCAAAACCCAAATCCGTTAGCACCAGGTCCAACTTATCCAGAAGATACACATCACTGCCGGACATGGTTGACCCTAATCCAAGCTGAGGAATGGGATTGCCGGTGAGCTGCAGAGAGATAAAGATTGCTGGAACAGTATAGGCAAAAATAAGAACGACGTACTGGGCAATCTGGGTATAGGTAACGCCCTTCATTCCACCAAGAACTGCGTAGATGAAGACGATTCCCATACCGATAAAGAGCCCTGTTTCAAAGGGAATTTCAAGGAAACGGGAAAAGGCAACACCGATACCCTTCATCTGACCAATAACATAGGTCAGAGAGGCCACGATCAAGCAGATAACGGCCACAACACGGGCGGTCTGTGAATAAAACCGATCGCCGATAAACTCAGGCACGGTGAATTTCCCATACTTTCTCAAATACGGTGCCAGAAGCATGGCCAGGAGGCAGTAACCACCTGTCCAGCCCATAAGATAGACGGATGCGTCAAAACCCTTAAAGGCGATGAGACCGGCCATAGAAATAAATGAGGCAGCCGACATCCAGTCTGCACCGGTTGCCATACCATTGAGCACAGGGTGCACACCCTTACCGGCAACATAAAATTCACCGGTGGTGGTTGCCCGAGCCTTGATGGCAATAAAAATATAGATACAAAAGGTTGCCCCAACAACAGCATACGTCCATAATTGTAGATTAGTCATTCCTTCGCCTCTCCTTAGTCTTCGCTGACGTTGAATTTACGGTCAAGCTGATTCATACGCCATGCGTAGAAAAAGATCAGGGCCACGAAGGTATAAATAGAACCTTGCTGGGCAAACCAAAAACCGAGTTGATAGCCGCCGATACGGATACCGTTGAGCTGCTGGGCAAATAAGATGCCGCAGCCAAAGGACACCACAAACCAGACGACAAGACATCCGATAACTAGCCGAATATTCGCCTTCCAATACTTCTGAGCGTCACTCATAACTTTTTCTCCTCCTCATAGGAATTTTGGACACATTGACAAATTGTCTGTCAGTCAAACCTCTTCGGTAAACAAAAAAATTTATCTTTGAATCAAAAACTGCATACCTGCGATAGAATTTTCGGGTACCTTGACATTTAACGAATTCCTTAATTCTTCAATGTCCCCCCTTTTACAAGACTTCTCCTCTTCTTGCGGGTTAGGTCCTATACCACAGCCCATCAATCCGTGTCAATGCCTGACTGACAAAGGATTTGCGACTTCCAACAGGTCTCACCGTAACTCACTACATCAAAAGGAACTATTCTCAGCATGCATACATTTTAATATCGCAAACTTCCAACCCGACCAGCCTGATAAATATCCTTTAAGGTAACAAGCCCTCCCTTACGAAATTTTTTAATAAAATATAAAAAGAGATAGGCAGTCTGCAAAGCATCTTCCAGGGCATCATGGGGTTTAAAAACGGGAAGATTATACTCACGACCAAGATCATCAAGGTTATAACTGATCTCTCTGGGGTTATGTTCATGATAATGGCCAAGCCTCACC
>JAQYVF010000103.1 GCA_030145625.1 Desulfocapsa sp.
CAGTTTTAATGGTAGGTGCAGGACATGATCCCATACCTCGACATCGATAGTCTGGCCATTCTCGCTGACATTTGGTTTTCCGTGAAGTTCGTAATTGATGAAAATCACTCCAAGCTTTCTTGCCTCTTTATATAAAGCTTCTCGCTGGCCATAGGTGCGCATATCTCTGTAGAGAATATAGATGTTGCGGCCAGGGTTCTCTTTTTTCAGGGCAATGGCTGACTGCACTGAGTGAGTACAGCAGACCTTTGAGCAATACATGTTGTCTTCTTCGCGAGACCCCACACACTGGATGAAAACGAAATTATTCGCATTTTTTACATGAATTTCATTTAACTCATGGAGCTTGTCAAACTGGACCGAGGTTACCACCTTGGCAATAGATTCGTAGTTGTATTCAGTCGGGATATATGATTCAGCTCCTGTTGCCACAATGCCGGCACCGTGTTCAATGATTTTTTGGAAACCGTCCTTGCCGGTAATGGTGGATTGAAAGTTTCCGACAAAGCCTTCAACGCCGGTTACCTCAAATTCTTTGTGAACAATGACTTTGTCATTTAAAATTACCTTGTCGACAAGGTTGGCCACGGCAGTTGGGATGTGTTCCCCTGACCAGGTGTGTTTCAGGTGCAGGGCATTGCCGCCGAGGGTGTCTGTTCGTTCTACCAGATGAACCTCAAAGCCCTGTTCGGCCATGTTCAGGGCTGCAGTCATGCCGGCAACACCACCGCCGATAACCAGACCCTTCTGGGAGATGGGTACGGAAATGGGGTTGAGTGAGTTGCTGTAGGCAACCTTGGCCACGGCCATGCGAACAAGATCATTGGCCTTTGACGTGGCTGCTTTTGGCTCTGCGCTATGGACCCAGGAATTATGATTCCTGATATTGGCCATCTCAACGAGATATTCGTTCAGTCCTGCGGCCTTCAAAGTTTCACGGAAGAGAGGTTCGTGGGTTCTCGGAGTACAGGCGGCAATGACTATTCGGTTCAGGTTCTGTTCCTGAATCCTCTTGGTAATCATGTCCTGAGTGTCCTGGGAACAGGAAAAAAGATTCCGCTCGACGTAGACGACATCAGGGAGTGTTGCTGCGTATTCTTCTACGGCTGCAACGTCCACGACGCCGGCAATATTGGAACCGCAATGGCAGACAAAAACACCGATCCTCGGTTCATCCATTGATACATCTTTTTCAGTTGGAAAACTTGCCTCTGTGGTCAACTCAAAACGGGCTGGGGCCAGTAGATCAGCAACCGCTGCTGCAGCTGCGGAACCCTCAACAACAGATTGGGGAATATCTTTTGGTCCGGCAAAGGCACCACAGGTAAAGATACCCTGGCGTGAGGTCTGCACCGGTGAAAAATCCGAGGTGGCCGCGAAATTATCAGCAGTCAGTTTGATGTCCGCCTCATGGGCAAGTTGTAAGACATGCTTCGGTGTCTGCAGGCCAACGGAGAGAACAACCAGGTCATAGAATTCTTCAACTTGGCGGCCTGCTTCATTGACATAGCTCAGCCGCAGGTCATCACTGGATCCATCTGTTTCCACACCGTTCACACGGCATCGGACAAAACGGACTCCCGAATCATTTTTGGCACGTTCCATGTACTGGTCAAATTCCTTTCCATGGGTCCGCATATCCATATAGAAGATAGAGGCGCCCAGGCCTGGAACATGGTCTTTGGCAATGACTGCTTCCTTGATGGCATACATACAGCAAACCGAGGAACAGTATCCATTGCTACACAGGTTTTCGTCCCGAGAACCAATGCACTGGAGGAAGGCAACTTTGTTAACAGGTTTTCCGTCTGAAGGACGTACCAGGTGTCCTTCGGTGGGGCCTGAGGCGGAGAGATATCTTTCAAGCTGCAACGAGGTGATTACATTTGGAAAGGTGCCATAACCCCAGACTCCGGCATCTTTCGGGTCATATGCCTCAAAGCCGGGAGCCAGTACCACCGCTCCAACATTTATCTCGTGTATCTTTTCGGTATCATCAAAGTTGATTGCCCCTGCATCACACACCTTTTCACAGAAACCACAGGCACCCGGTTTTTTAAATCTGATACAGGAGTTTGGATCAATCTGGTACTTCAGAGGGACTGCCTGGGCGTATTTGACATAGATGGCCTTACGTTTGCCGGTTGCAGCGTCATATTCACTGTCTACCTTTTTCGGACATTTTTCCGTACAGGCACCGCAGGCAATGCATTTGTCCACGTCCACATAGCGTGGCGCTTCTTTTACAGTTACGGTAAAATTCCCAGCACTGCCGGCAATGCTGGCTACTTCACTGAGAGTCATCAATTTTATATTTAAGTGCCGACCGCACTCAACCAATTTTGGCGCGATAATTCACATCGAGCAATCATTGGTGGGGAAGGTCTTGTCCAGCTGAGCCATGGCACCGCCGATGGCACCGGACTTTTCTATCAGATACACGTAGTATCCTGAATCAGCGAGATCCAGAGCGGTCTGCATCCCTGTGACTCCACCTCCTACAATCATTACCGACCCAACTTTTTTTGTGTCAAGCATGATAGGTCTCTCCTCTCGATTATTAAAAAAAACGGAACATCCAAGCCATTCACCAACAGTAGAGTGTCCACTATTTGATCTTCGCCTCAATCTCTTGGGGCGACAACGGCCAATCTTCTTTACTCTACTGTTTCTCTGGTAAAATCAGTGAGTCAGCGACAAGCTGCCAAATATATTTTACCTTTATGCCCAGATCATATTCATGATTAATGGATTTCATTATCTGATCGCGGCAGTTATGGCAGGGGGCGATAACCAGTTCGGCTCCCGATTCCGTGATCTGCCGTGCCTTGACGCGAGCGTAGAACACCCTTTCGTCGGAGTAAGGCATAGCCCAGGCCCCGCCGCCTGCACCGCAGCAGTAGGCGCCATTTCTGTTGGGATTCAGCTCTCTTACGTCATCGCAACAGGCCCTGGTCACAGCGCGGCCTTCCTCAAAATAGGCCTGTCCAAATGCCTTTAAGGACTTGCGCCCGTAATTGCAGGGATCGTGATAGGCAGTGGCGATATTGTGGATCGATTTGTCGAGCTTGATTTTCCCTTCTGTTACATATTCAAGGAGGAGGTCGAAGACTGTCACGATTTTAAATTCGTTGAGTGCTTCGGGGTACCATTTGTTCAACCCGGACCGGGTTGCGAAGTAGGCATGGCCTCATTCGGGGAGGAGGAGGACCTGACAGTTCAGCCTCCTCATGTTGTCAACAATTCTACCGACAATCGTTTTCATTGCCTCATCGTCACCGGAGAACAGTCCCCAGTTCACACCTTCCCAATATTCAGAGGATATGGTCCATGACTCACCGGCGGCATAGAAGATTTTCCACCACCATTTCATATCGTCAGGTTCTCCAAACGGTTCCTTGGAGTTTACGGTGACAAGGACCCTTGCCCCATGTACGTCAATGGGAGTGGCAAATCCCGGACATTCCTCAGCTGCCAGTTCTTCGCCCAGCACCTCGCAGAGATAGACAAAGTCATCCTTTGGGATTCCCAGATTGTTGCCACGCTCAAGGCACATGGAGACACCTTTGTGAATAGGTCCTGGAACCTTGTCGCGATCACGGCTTCCCCGGATTTTTCTCATCAGGGCAATTATCTGGATGTTGGCAGGGCACGCTTCTTCGCACTTGGCGCACATCGTGCACTTCCACGGCCAGGTCGATTCTATAAGCTCTTTATCCATGCCCAGAACGGCCATGCGGACAATTTTTCGAGGATCGAGTCCGTCTACACCGGAAATAGGGCATGCACTGGCACAGGTTCCACAGGTCAGACATGCATTTGCCCAGGAAGAGTCCTGGACAAGTTGGCTCTTTTTTCCGGTGATGTTCAACGGTTCGGTGTCGGCTTTTTCCAGGGCCCCGAGGGCATCCGGATTGACATGATTTGTGCCGTGAACATGCGGTTCACGGCCAAATTTTTCACAAAGCAGCTGGTATTCATGGAACTCCATAAGGTACTTTCGGCCGGGACCTTCCTTGGCAGGAAGGGTGCCGGCATTAATCCAGTTCCTAATCGTGTTCCGATGCACCCCAAACTCTTCTGCCATTTCGCTGACTTTAAATTCGTACATCATAAAAGGTCACCTTAATTAACGTTATCGTTTAGAATTTGTGATATATGCTCACAGGCTTCAGTTACGGCAATAGACATGGCGGGCGAGAGTCCCGGTTCAATCTCTTCCGGGATATATTTGACCTGAGCGGCAAGGATTAGAATCTTGATTCCGGTATGCTGCTCAAGTTCTTGTAGTAAATTGACGGTGGGGAATTGGTGAAGAGAAAAATCGTGGATTTTTTTGGCCGGAATGGTGTCGGGAAAAATTTGAAATACGTCGCCGGGCTCGTGATCCGGGAAGTCAACCGCATCAAGAATGATGATGTGGTCAGGCCTGCCTTCTTCGGTGAGAAGGTAATCAAAAAGATACTCACGGATACATGTGCCTACGTCTATGGCCTGAGCGGTGTCCGGTAGATTGTAGTGAGCGTTTAACTTATCTACAACAGCCGGCCCATAGCCATCGTCACCCATGATCACATTTCCACAGCCAAAAATCATTGTTGTATGTCTAGTTGGTAACATTGTGCGAACAGTGCCTCCAAGTTGATTTACAGTAAGGAGTATCATTGTGCGCGGCGAAAATCAACTATATTTTCGGGAAAAAACATCGGGTTTTTCTATTGTGCTGAATTTGTTGGCACAATAGGCACAATTATATTTCACACCTTGCACGGGAAGGCTTATTGTTATTCAGGATGTTGAGAGACCTTCGGACTTTCGCCCCTTTGCGGCAGGTGCTACAAAGGGGTACCTGGGGAGAAATGTGGGGATTTGAGGAAAGTTATGGGGGGAATGTGTGTTGGGATGTGTGCGTTATAGGAACTCCTCTTACTTGAGGCGAAGGTATTCGCTTTTCAATTCTTTTCCACTCATCAGTCCATCAATCCGAACCCATGTTTTTTCTTTTGGAGAGCGAAGAAATATAAGTGGTCGGTGGCCCATCTTGTCAGAGACATAGGCATCGAATGCACGCATACTCTTGTTGATGTCGCTGATGCTCCCCGTAAGAAAATCCCAACCCGGTTGTGCTTCATAGCGTTGCAGGTAGGTTTTCATGACTTCAGGGGTGTCATATTCAGGGTCAATGGAGATGGAGACCAGACGTACATTGGCTGCTTCCGGACCCAACTGTTTTTGCAGGTTGGTAAAGCCAATGGAAAGAATAGGACAGATTGTGGTGCAGGTAGCAAAGATGAATTCTAGGATGACCGGTTTTTCCGTGTCCAGATATTCCACCAGGCTAACGTTTTTTCCATTTTGATTGATCAGGGTTACATCTGGAATTTCGTACTTCTCTACTGTTCTGTTGTAACGCGGTTTGGCAAGGGTATGGGGGATATTGATGGCGAGGAGGAAAAAGGAAATGACAAAAAGAGAGAAGATGGTGCGTGTTATGGTTGTCACAGGGGGCCTCTTGGTTGAAAAAATGTTAATCTCTAGGCCATATGTCAGTAGGCGAAGAGCTGAAAGCTGCCGAAGAGTATGGGCCAGGTGGATATGATCAGAAAAAGAGAGAAGAGGAGGAATGCCTGGATGAGCCAACGTCTCTCGCTTTTCTTGATTTCCCGCTCAAGGCTTACTGTTCTTGGTACTATTTGACAGAGTCCGGGGACAAGTGCAAACAGTATACCGCCAAACAGGCCGATATAGAGGGGGTAGCCGATAAAATAGTAATGCTTTTGGATCATGTCAAAAGGGCAATGGTGGGACGGCATCTGGTAAATATAAAGAGAAATGAAAGAGACAATGGAGGCCAGAGAGACAGAAAAGAGGAACAGCGACTCGATGAGCAGGAGAATACGAAGGAACCTGGAATGATGGGCAAGGCAGAGGAAGATGGTGAGCAGGAAACAGCATGCCGTGGTGTAAAAGAGCCACATGGTTTTTCCCGGAGGAAGGGCTGTAAGTTCGCCGGCAACAGTTGTGGCGCCGGACCCGAACAGGGAGCCGCAGCAGGAGGTGATTTTGTCGGGATGCAAGCCGGAAAAATAGTAGATCTGCAGTACGAGATCGGTGCCGAGCAGTAAGGTCAGACCCAGTAAGGCACCATATTTGTACCTGACCAGAGGGGTGTCTTCACAGTGCTGATCGAGATTATTGAAAAGTACCCACAAAGAAGCGACAAAAAATATGATCCCTTTGCACAGGAGAACTAGCCAGCCGACAGGGTTGGCGTTCAGGCTCCCGGTGCCGCACATGGCTCCGATAAACAGAGAGTGAATGTCATCAATGGTATAGAGGAAGAGGAGGCCGGAAAAGAGGGTGAAGCTCAGGACCATCCCGACAATGGTTGAAATCAGGTATGTCTTTCGCTCAAGGAGCAGCTGACCCTCGGAACTGGAGGAGGAGTCCCAGCGAGTGAGTATTATCAGGCCCAGGATGGAGGCATAGAAAATGAGAAAGAAGGAAGTCGCTGAGCCCAGGAGCAGGGCAAGGATTCCAGGGTGTAGCATCATGGTTCTAATCCGCCAATGATCTGACCGTCGCGCATGCGGATGACCCGGTCAATGAGTTTGTGTCTGGAGACAAAGGGGTCATGGGTGGCAATCACCACTGTTTTACCTTCACGGTTGAGCTCGGTGAGGATTTGCAGGAGTTCTGCGGCCAGGAAGCTGTCCAGGTGAGCTGTGGGCTCATCGGCAATAATGATTTGCGGTTGGTTGATAAGGGCTCTGGCAATGGCGACTCGCTGTTGTTCTCCTCCGGATAAGGCAGAGACTTTCATGTGTGCCTTTTTGAGGATGTTGAGTCTGGTCAGGATCTCTTTTGCCCGCCAGTTCATTTCTTTTATGGATGTTCCGCTTGGATAGAGCGGAAGCAGGATGTTTTCCAGTGCACTGATATCTCGGATCAGATTGAGTTGCTGAAAGATAAAACCAAATGTCTGCCTGCGGATGTTGGTGAGAAATCGCTCAGGCAGCCTGGAGACCTCTTTGTCCTGGATGAAGATACTCCCAGAAGTGGGACGGGCCATGCATCCTATGAGGCTGAGGAGGGTCGTTTTCCCGGAGCCGCTGGCACCGTTGAGAACCAGGGCTTCTCCCTGGGAGATGGTCAGAGTTACATCTTCCAGTGCCCTGACTTCATCTGCTTTGTAGCGATTGTAATATTTGTTGATCTCTTGAGTCTTGATGATCAGAGGCATCTTTCATCCTCCTCTCATGATACTTTCCGGGTCGGTGATTGCACTTTTCCATGATGGGAGAACAGTGCTGGCCATATAGGGAATAATCGTCAGGAATCCCAGGGTGAAAATCTGATACATGTCGACGTAGGGGACAAGTTGGAGACGGGGAAAGAGGACTGACCAGCCTTTGAGTACCGGGACGAGGAGCGGGGCACCGAGAAGAAAGACATGGATATAGGCCAGGGATATTCCCAGCAGAAATGAGGTGACTGAGATGACGGATCCTTCGCTGAATTTCAGGGCAAGAATGTCGCTGGTATCCCAGCCAATGGCCTTGAGAATGCCGATCTCCTGCTTCTCTTCGCCACTGATGCCTGTGGCTTTGTCCCATGCCAGGATGGAAAAGGCGATCAGAGATGAGGCAAAAATGGTGAGCATCATACCGCTTCGCCAGTTGAAGACCGACTGGTAGGTGTGCAGGATTTCATTGAGAGTGACCGGGCGGGTATCAGGGAACAGTTGTTTTATCTTTTGGGCGACAACCGGTATCTCTTTTGGATTGTAGACCTCCACTATAATATCCGTTGCCAGGCCATCAGGTGTGGCGAAGAATCGTTGCAGATCATCTTGGCTGAAGAGAATGAGATCGTTGGTCCATAAGTTTGACTGGGCTTTGAACATGCCAGTTATTTCACAGGTGTGCCCGATTCCTTTACTGTTTATCAGTAAGAGCTCGTTGCCTATTTCGGCGTTCTGGGTCGTAGCCACCCCCTGTCCGACCGTACATTCACCATCTCTTGCCACCATTCTCCCTTTGACCATTTCAAGTGGTGGGAGTTTTTCATGGACGCCGAGTATGGTGTAGTTGGTCTGGTAGAGACCGTCGTAGTAATAGCCCCAGATTCTCGGGGTGACGCGGCCCACGCCAATCAGTTTTTCAATGGCTTGTGCATTACTTGCAGGGATCATATCGTGGCGGCCACCTGTCAGCCGCTGTACGACAATATCGGGGCCATCTGCCAGAACATTTACCGCAATCTCTTTCAAGGAGTGGGTCAGGAGAAGGATGGAGGCAAGGGATGCAATAGTAAATGAATAGATGGCAATGATTGAGAAGTTTTTGAATTTCCTGCGGGCGAGTGAAGAGAGAGCATATTCAAGTATCTTCAAGAAACGAGTCATTTTGGGGCACCGACAGGAGGCTTGCGAACCCGGAGCGTGGTGGATACGCCGGGCAGGCGGGGGGCAATGATGGATCCGGCCGGAAAGTGTTCAAATGAGGCTGGGGCATCCTGGAAAGGGGCGAAAAAATCCGCAAGGGCAGGATGCCGGGTGTAGCGGGCCTCGGTCCAGAGGGCCAGGTCTGTGAGAGCCAGGTTGGCGACCAGTTTGCGGTTTGCGGTCAGCTCTTGTGCTATCCAGGCCTGTTTGCCATATCGGCTGTGCAGGGAGAGGAGGGCAAGGGTGATGAGGAGGAATGCGATACAACTGAGGAAAAATCGTGTCCGTATCATTGGCGATAGACTTGTATCTCTATAGGGCTTTGATAAATTGTTCAGTTTTTGTAACTGTTCAGGTCAAAGAGACTGAAGGTAGAAGGCTAACTAAGCCAATTGATGTCTTTCTGACAAGCTCAGTGAACAACTCATATCTAAGGTGCTTACTAAGCTTGAGCGACATCATCATTAATTGTCAGGAAGTATGTCGCCAGTGACCTGATCAAAGGTGTACAGGGCGTTGCCTTTGTGGTCGCGTTTAAAGGTTTCGGCGGCTTCTCTGGTGTGAACGGGAATCAATTCTTTTCCCATCGGGCCATAGACATCGCTACCGCTTACAAAGAACAGCTTATCTGCTGGCAACATTTTTGTCGAATAATATTCGGTGACATAAACGTCGCTGATGTTTTCTCTGCTATGAACAGCATTGTCTTTTGGGAGTCTCAGATAGAAATGAAACATGTCCTTGGGGCCATCAAAGAACTTTCGGGAGCCGTCTTTGAATTCTATTTGAGCCAACCAGTCGGGATAGGGGGTGACGAACATTCCGCAGACCGGACAGCGGTCTCGGGGACCTGGGGCTGTCAGTTCTGCCGCCAGGGGGGAGGATAGGGAGAGGAAAAGAAGAAAGATGGTCGACAGAAACAGGAGACCGGGTGTTTTTGGGCATTGGGAGAAAATGGTGTTTTCCGGTTTCCTGTTTTGTTTCAACTGATGAACGTTGTTAAGAATAGTCATGGTCAATGGTCATGCATTTGCCCCATGCTCGAATGATTCATCTTCATTTTTTTGTTTTGTCGCTTTTTGCGAATGTTTTTGGTGTCGTTGTACATGTCTTCATAGGCCGCATTTATTGCCTCATCAAAGGTGATAATATTTCCACCGTGGGTTGCGGTAAACTCTGCTGCCGTTTCATTATTGTTAAATGCCCATTTTGCCCGTGATGACATGACTCCATTCCTGTCGCCACCCAGAACCCAGATTGCAGTCTCGGCATCAATTAACTTTTTTGTGTCGTAGTCACCAACCTTGATGGCGGCAGGGGTTGCATTAATTTTTTGGGCAAGATCAATGGCAGTACAGTGGATAGAGCAGGTACCGATGATACTGCCGTCATTGTATTCTATCAGCATCCTGCTGTGAGCAAATTTATGACGATCCATCCCGCAGTAATGGCAGGCAGGGTAAGCGGTGATGTCGGGTAGTTCTTCAGCAGATAGTGGAGTGAAGAAAAAACACGTGGACATCAAGAGTAGTAAAAAAAGTGGTTTCACAGTGGGGCCCCTTTATATAAAATATAAAATATAGCGTAACTGAATTTAATGGATAGGTCAAGGCCCCCTGTTTTTGACGATTGCTGGAAGAAACATGGCCCAGGGAAAGGGTGGTGGAGGCGGTTCCAGGATGAAGGTGGCTGTGATTGAGTGGGCTGCTGTAACGTTTGAGAATGTGTGTGAGGCGACTGGGCCCACTGAACCACTGTCGACTACCACATCTTCAATCACATATCCTGTATTCGGAGTAATGGTGAATATCTGGTTGTTCCCCTGGACTACTTCGATTGCGCCTGATGGAGAGATGGTCCCGTTGGGACCGGATGTGGCAGTGATCGTGTAGATCGGAATATCGAGAAATTCGGCATGAATCGTGTGACTGACTGTTATGTTGGTAAAAGAGTAAATGTAGGGAGAGGAAAATGGTCCGCCAACGGTTACTCCATCTACCAGAACGTCTTTGATGAAAAAATCTGTAGCTGCTGTGACGGTCACGTCCTGGTTGGCGCCGGAGGCTGGCGAGGTGGTGCCCGGTGGAGCGATTGTGCCGTTGGCCCCGGCAGAGGCGATGATGGCAGGAACCGCACTTGCAATGGTAAGGGTATAATCTTCAGCTTCCCCACCGGAATTATTGGTAGCAATATCTCCGGAACTTATGGCGGATTCGAAATAACGGAGGACAACCCGCATCCTGGTATTTCCCAAGGTGGCGCCGATAGGTACTGTGATTGTGGCAAAATGGGGACCCGCCAAAGAAGAGCGGACAGCTACCAGAGTTTCTTCGCCAGGATCGGTGAAGAAACCGTTCTGGTTCCAATCAATGAAGACACTGATGTTTTCATTGGCCTCGGATTTGATGCTGATGGCAATGGGGTATTCACCGCCAAGCTGCACTTCAGTGCTCTGTTCCAGGAAAGAACCGTAGCCTTCTGCGTTGGAACTGTTATTGATGGTGCCGAAAGTCACATTGGTGATCCATTCTGTACTGAAATTGCTGGAGAGGATGGCTGGATATCCATCCGGGGTGAAACTGGCCGCAATGGTACGATCTGCTGTTACGTTGCTAAAGGTGTAAGAGGATACTGCTCCTACACTTCCCCCATCAACCAGAATATCGGCTACCTTGAATCCGGATGCTGCCAGGATGGAAAAGGTCTGATTACTGCCATCACTGACCCTCACTGCACCGGTAGGATTGATGCTGCCGTTGAGACCGGCCGTGGCTGTGATGGTATGGTTGATGACAGAGGAAAAGGTAGCATGAATGGTATGGTTGCTTACAACAGTGTTGAAATCGTAGGAAGTGAGCGGTCCCACCGAAGTGCCGTCTACAAACACGTCATCAATAAAAAATCCGGTATCTGCAGCAATGGCGAAGGACTGGTTTGTACCACTGGTAACAGTGACTGCACCGGCAGGAGTTATGGTACCATTGAGAGCGGCTGTGGCAGTGATGATTGGGTCGAGGCTACCACCATTGTTAATATGAATGGTGTAGTCTTCAGCTTCTCCGCCGGGCAGGGTCCCTGAACTTTGGACAGGGTCGCTGTCGGCGTTGAGATGACTGAGGACAATTCGCATTCTGGTGTCTCCCAGCTTGGCAGTAGCCGGGATATTGACCACTATGTTTGCCGAGTAGCTGTTTGGGTCAGGGGATTGAATGATCTCCGGAGTTACCTTGACTTCTTCTGTAAGGTCCACGATCCCGTCCTGGTTCCAGTCAAAAAAGGCACTGATTTTATCACCGGTATCCGGCTTGATAGTAACAGTGAGGGTGTGGGGGGTGCCAGGGGTTACGGTGGTTGTAACTGCGGTGTAGTCACCATAGCCGCCGATATCAGCAACGGATGAGTTGTTGATGGTATTGAAAGTGACGTTGGTGATCCATTCATACGTGTTGTCACCATCTATGGCTGGATACGCCATGGCGGTTGTTGGCATGACCAGGAAGAGAGAGACCGTAAGTCCAAGCCACAATAGGATGCATTTTTTATATAGTACTTTCATGATATCCCTCATGGGTAAAGATTGACTGTGTAAGTGGAGTTTTCCCGATCAAAAGTGACAGGGGGGGAGTGTCGATGTCTTTGTTTGGTGTGGCATTACCTAGGAGGAGGTGGATGACTGGAAAGATCCCTTTTCCTCCCTGAGGTGTTGTCTCACAACCATCTGCGCTGAAATAGAGATGGCCGTTTGTACCTGTGCAGGTTTTGTTTTCAAGCAGATCAAGTGCCTGTGTCATGTTGACAAGACCATATCCTGAGTCATTATCAGGGCCTGGAACTCCCAGATCGACTGCCGATAGGGTCAGGACCAGCTGGAGATCCTCGGCTGTGAGCCAGGGACGAACGTTTTTCAACAGGGCCATGGCGCCGGTGATGTGGGGGACGGCAAAACTGGTCCCGGAGACCACGGCGTAATTGCCGACAAAGAGTCCGCCAAATGTGAGATCCGAAGTTCGAATATCCACCGCAGGTGCTGCCATTGCAGGATAAAGACCACCAATGCAGGCAGATGGGCCACGGCTGCTGAAGTCAGTTACATTCAGCTCACTGTCTATGCCGCCCACAGCAAAGCTCTCGGGGTAGTTGGCCGGACTGATACTGGAGGCCGGATTAGGGCCGGTGTTACCGGCAGAGAAATTAACTGCTATGCCGCTTGCCTGCAGTGCCTGGATATCTGGTTCAAACTCGGTAAAACACTGATTAATCATTTTGTCCAGGCCCCAGGAATTATTTACCAGGTGGGGCAGGTCATTGGTTTGCGGATCGTCGTCCGGGTCAAGCAGCCACTGGAATCCCAGGTGGATGGCGGAGTAAGAGGCCACACCAGTGTCGTCAAAAATTTTGACCCCTATCCATTGGGCACCGGGTGCCATACCGATGGCGGATCCTCCTGCGTCACCGCCAAGGATAATACCGGTGGTCTGGGTACCGTGACCATCGTGGTCATGGGGGGAGATGTGCTGGCCATTGGGGTCATACCAGGAGTTACTTCCTCCTCTCCAGCGCTCTTTTAGGTCCTGATGCTCAAGATCGACGCCTGTATCCATAATCGCCACGACAACGCCGCTACCATTATATCCCTGTTGCCAGAGTTTCCAGGCCCCGGTGACGTCAATATTCCAGGGAAGATTGTCACTGGTGCTGGAAGCAGTTGCCACGGGGAGACTTACTGTTGCATCGAGGGTTACCCGTGTTACTTCAGGCTGTCGGGCTATCTCAGAAATGACTTTTGCCTGGACTGTTACAGCCAGCCCATTAACGATCCAGAATGATTTGATGTTTCGACCATCGCTGTTCCGTAAGAACCGTTTGATGTTTTTTTGTGATTTCTCGGCTTTTTTCCTTAAGGCAGTATTAATACTGATTCGTCTATCCCTTGTTTTTAGTGACCTAAATTTTTTGAGATCAATCTGATCTGTTAAGAAAACGAGCACATCAATCTCTTCATCTGCCTGGAGCTGTTCAATTCTTGCCTCCAGTCGTGGACTGATGTCTCCTGCAAGCCCTGTCCCCGGCAACAGCCAGATGAGATTGCTGAGAAAAAAAATTCCTGTGAGAGTGATGATATCTTTCATAACCCGTTTCCTTTGCCAGTACATCCTGTATTGTCTGTCCTTTCCAGAGAGGGAAGGGAGTTGATCCGGCAGTCGTCAGATAACAATCAAGTCTTCGGCTCGGAAATCTCCGATGACCACTGTTACCTTGTTACCGGCCTTGATCAACCCTGAAATATTATCAAAAAACATCCAGTAAATTTTGCCTTCCTTGGGCATGTTCGAATTACGCAGTGGTCCGACTTTGCCAATATTGGGCACGGCCACCACCTTTCCGCTTGTCTGATCAATGAGAAATGGCTTGTTATGCCGACTGAAGAGTTCCTGTGCCTTTTTTGCATCCAGGACCCGGTAGCGAAAATCGATCATATAGCCATTTGCTGTGAGATTGAGCCGCGTAATTTCAATACCCCAATCTCCATTAAGATGCGTTGCCGATTTTTCTGATGATCCAGTGTCAGCACAGGAGCTTGTCAAGAAAAGAAAGCAGAGCATGAGAGAGACCGTGATGAGTCGTCTGCCCTGTTCTCTTTTTTTGTGGGTTGCTTTTCCGTTCATATTTTCCTCCCTTGCAACGTGCGTGATTGCTTGAGCCTCTTATTCTTTTTGGCGCGTGATAGCGGGGGCGAACATTTCCCACGGGAATCCGGGTACTTCAAGGTAGTGGTCCATTCCTCCTCCTGCCCTTCCGTTGGTGGTCATGGACAGGCGGCGGTCATATAAAGGATAAGGCTTGCCCGTTTCCGGTTGCCAGAGGGC
>JAQYVF010000069.1 GCA_030145625.1 Desulfocapsa sp.
AAATCATTTTCGAGAATCAGCGATGAAAGAGTTATTATCCCCACGATTTCCCCTCCATCCTCCACCGGAGCTCTTCGAATACCAGCACGATAGATCAAGCGGGCAACATAGCGAATATCCATATCAGCCGGTACAGTGATGACCGGTTTGGTCATCACTTCATAGACATTCACCTCAGATGGAGAACGACCGGCGATGATCACCCCTTTTATAAGATCTTGAACAACCACTATTCCCCAGGCATCATCGGTGTGACGTTTTTTGACAAGAAGACATCTGGTTTTTTCAGAACGCATTTGAGCGGCAGCCTCCTGGGCTGTGGCCATACCGTCTATGGTCAAAATCCCCTTATGCATCACATCCCTTGCCCGTATAATCCGGGTACTGTCAGGTACCATTTTTTTCTCCATCTATTGAAATAAATACCAAATTCACACGCTTCGCATATGAAGAGGTTTTACAACGTCATCAAAAATAACTTTCCCGAACTTCTTCTTTAAATTTTTCCATCTGGCTCTCAAGGCCAACAACTTGCTCAACCGGAACCACAAAGGCAATACCTGTTCCCGGCTTATCAAATTCCCCTGCATTTTTGATAGTTTCTAGGATTTTGGTAACACGATGTTCTTCGACAAGGAGCATGACTATATCGGTCTGTGCCTCCAGAGTAAGGCCAAAAAAGGTTTTCGCCTCATTGATACCGGTTCCTCTGGCAGGTATGATTGTTGCTCCGGTTGCTCCTGCCTCTTTTGCAGAATCAACAATATGGTCGGTAATATCAGGCTTTACCGAGGATAAAATAAGTTTAAAGCGCATTCCTTTTCTCCATATTTTTTGTGCTGCGTTTCTATGAGATTTACAGGGAAACGAGAAGTACCAGGCCTCCCACATTCTGTAACTGCTCAGCAGTTACCGTTTTGTTCGCCAGTGCATTATCTGAGCATACCCCATAACGGTAATAATTGGAAAAAGACTGGCAAAGGCAATAAGTCCGAAACCATCCAGGGCAGGATTCCGGCCAGGAACAGTAGATGCCAATCCAAGTCCGAGGGCAGCCACCAGAGGTACTGTTACAGTTGAAGTAGTAACTCCTCCCGAATCATACGCTAGAGCGATGATACTTTTAGGGGCAAATAAGGTTTGGACAATAACAACCAAATAACCTACGAGGATATAAAGATAAAGCGGCGTGCCGGTTATGATACGGAATGTTCCAAGGCTTATCCCAAAAGCAACCCCAAAAGCAACCGTAATCCGCAAACCCCAGCTGCTGATTGTCCCGGCTGACACCTCATTGGCCTTGTACGCCACGGCAATTAAAGATGGTTCAGCGATGGTGGTTGCAAAGCCGATCATCGCCGCAAAAAGATACACCCAGCCGTAGGCCTTCCAGTCAGCGTGAGTCACAATCTCTCCCGCACCATATATGAAGGCAGGATCCGACAACTGATTCGCCATGATTTTCCCCAAAGGGAACAATGCTTTTTCGAGGCCTGCAAGAAACAGGGCAAGTCCAAGGACGACATAAACGCCACCAACAATGAGTCTCGGCAGGTGTGGAATGGACTGGCGCAGAACAAAAAGTTGAAAAACAGTAATCAGAAGAATAATCGGTAATACATCCCTACATGTACCCAGTAATATCTCACTGAAATCATATACAAATTCCATACAGGCTGCCCCTTTTCATCCAAAAACAATAAGTCCATACCCCATGACAAAGATCATGGGGAGAAGAGAGGCAAAGGCAATAAGACCAAAACCATCAACCAGAGGACTTCTGCCTCTGATGGTAGAGGCCAGCCCAACGCCCAAAGCTGCAACCAACGGTACGGTAATTGTTGAAGTGGTAACTCCGCCGGCATCATAGGCAATGCCGATAATTTCTTTCGGGGCAATGATGGTCATCAGCATTACAACACCATAGCCGCCTATGATCAGATAGTGAATAGGCCACCCTCGGATAATCCGCATCACACCGATAAGAATGGCAAGCCCCACGGAAAAGGCAACAGACATACGAAGCCCAAAGGCATATTGTTTTTGCGACTCCTGGCTGGACTCAATTAGTCCCCCCTTGCTGGCAATGTCTGCGGCTTCCGCTGCAACTGCGATAAGGGCAGGTTCTGCCACGGTGGTTGAAAAACCTAAGGCAAAGGCAAAGCAGAGGAGCCAGAAGAGACTGCCTTTTCTGGCCAAGGCATGGGCCATTGACTCACCAATGGGAAAGAGACCCATTTCCAACCCCTGAACAAACAGGGTGAGACCTGCAACCACCAAAAGGGCACCAAAAAGGACTTCTCCCATCTGCGGTAATGGTTGTCTCAGAACAACAATCTGAAAAAACGCGATAACCAGAATAATAGGCAACAGGTCCTTAATGGCCTGTTGAAGTTTTTTCAGGATTATGGAGATGATCATTGGAGACTATTTAGATTCTTATTCGGCTATTCTGAGAAGTTGTCTCATAGATTACTAACAGGTTGAAGGTACAACCCGAATAGAGATCAGTAGGACTTTTAGCTGTCAACATGAAAGTGATAGCTCGCTATTGCTCCAGAGATAAAGAGGAAATCCTTAACCTGATATCGGTATACTCACTTGTACTCTCACCTGGTTCCAATATTCCGTTGAGCTTTTCAATGGCTGACAGAAGAGTTTCGCCTGCCAATTTTGTGATGTCCAATTGGGCAGTTGCAAGAAGACGAAATGTTATTATCATATTTTTCCCTTCCTGTCCGGTGATAATTACAAGGCTGCTGCCACTTTCCATTTGCTCCAGACATTGGGTATAGAGTCGATACAGAACATGCTGTAACAATGATGGATCACTATATATGGGATGAAGACCATCTCCAAGTTCCAGCACCAGCTCAATCTGTTTTAATTTGGAAAAACGCTCCAGAAAAGCACACTCTTCACCTATCAGGTCATTGAGTTGAAATGAAGAATATGGTGTGTCTGAACGATGGGCAAGCCTACTGAGATGATGAAACATATTGGCAGAAAGAACCACCCTTCGTTCAATGGCGGCAATCGATTTTTTAAACCGTTCCATCGCTTGTTCATCTTCACCCAAGCCACCCATTTCTACAATATCACCCATCAGACCATTGGACTCTCGTATGATACCAAGATGGTTCTTCATATCATGAGAAAATCCAGCCATCATCCGGCAAAGTGATTCTATCTGTTCCTGCCGAATCGTGTTTTCCGTCATTGCATTCATGAGAGTTCTATGCCTTACTGCGCTGTTCTGCAGCTGAATTAATTTTTTCCAAAAGTTCCTGCAGGTCTACCGGTTTCATTATATAATCAAAAGCACCCTTTTCCATTGCCTCTATACCGGATCCTGCCGAACCATGGCCGGTAAGCATAATAACTTCAATAGTAGGATCATATTTTTTAATTTCCGCTAAAACATCAAGCCCGCTCATATCTGGCATTTTAAGGTCAAGAATTACTATTTCCGGTGCGACTTCCTCCAAGACGGCAAGGCCTTCTCCACCACTATGCATATCAGTGGCATCAATCCCACGAAGTTGCAGGCGTTGGCACAAGGTTGCGGCAAACTCAACTTCATCATCAATTATTAACAGTTTTATATCTGTCATATCGTCCCCATTCCTGTCAGCTTTTTATGACCGGCAAGGTAATTTCAAAAGTAGTTCCCTTGTCGATCTCAGATATCACATTGATTGTTCCGCCAAACTTTTTCACTAAACCATAGGTGATAGATAGCCCCAGGCCAGTGCCCTTACCTGTCTCTTTAGTAGTAAAGAAAGGATCAAAAATGTGCTGTTTAACCTCTGCAGACATCCCCGGTCCGTCATCCACAATGCTTACCTGGATAGTTTCCGGATCAAGTTGCCTGCTGCTTAAAGTAATCTGACCATGATCACCGATCGCATCTATGGCATTATTCGTTATATTAAGAAAAATCTGCAGTAATTGACCATGATCACTGTAAATCTTACTAATATCAGGATCCAGATCAAAATCCATCCTTATTTGATTATAGGATGCCTCTTTTGCTAGAAAATCGACAACCTCCCTAACAACAACATTAATTTCCACTTCCTCAGTCTTTTTCACATCTGTCTGGCGGGCAAAACCAAGTAATCGATGGGTAATCTGCTTACATCGTTCCACACTATTCTGAATGCCGTCAAGTGCGTCCCCCATTGCCTCTTTATAGGCAAAATCATCAGACATCTCCATGAAATCCTGAACGAGACCGGTCTTTTGATTTATTATCGCAAGAGGATTGTTGATTTCATGGGCCACACCCGCAGCCAACCTGCCGATGGAGGCAAGTTTGTTTGGCTGCTCCGCCTCAACAAGAAATTGCTCTCGCTTCATATCAGATTCGCGGAGATGGTTAGTAATCGCTTCCCCCAACTCGACGATCACAAACACAGCAACAATTGTACAAGAGAGGAAAATGGTTGTTAAGCGCAATTTAAACGAGAACCAGGCATCGGCGTATAAATATTGCTCCTTCACCATCACCAATTTCCAAGGCGCATTTGCCAAATCACTCACACCCTGGAGAATTTGTTGACCCTCGAAGGATTTTTGCACGATTACCATATCCGATGCTTTCTGCACCATCATGTAACGTTCCACCACTCGTTTTTTGAAATTTAACTCTTCCGCATCTCCTATATCATAAAGAATTGATTTTTCACTAATTTTACCATATTTCTGAGGTCGCGTCTGGGCAGTAAAGCTTTGATCCACAAGAAATATATCATCGGCGTAGGTCGTACTGATGGTGTCCACATAATTCTGCAGGGTTTGTCCATCAATGGTCACACGTAAAACCCAACTGGCATCTTGCTGAGGATGCTTTCTACTTACAGCAATGACAAAGTGAGGAACATGCCGGAAACCAGTAAAAACATTACTGATATACACACCACGAAGCATAACTTCTTTGTACCAGGTCTGGTCAGTATACTTGTGGCCTTCCAGTTGATACGGTCCAAAATAAGATTTCTGCATACCTCGCGAGTCAATAACCTCAATATCGACAAACCCGGGGTATTCACTCTGCAACCGAACAAAAAGATCCTGCAACTCCTTTGGGTTTAGCAATTCCAGATAGTGGTCATCGCGAGCGACAAACTTTATAACTGACTGCAGTTCTGCAACAAATTCCTCAAGAGTGCTTTGAGCCTGTTCTAAATTCAAGAATAACTGATCCAGCTCTTTTTGTTGCAGAAGTTGTTTATACTGATAATGAGAAAGGAGAGTGATAATGGTTAATGGCACGAGAACAAGCACTGTCAATATAACAAAAAGACCTCTCGAAAAATTTCTATACCCTCTATCAAGATCTGCTCCACTTACGATATTATCCGAAGGTGGAGGCAAAATCTTTGTCAACCAACCAGAGCGCTCCCTCATAAAGCTGTCTCCTGTGACGTGACTCCCGGAAATATGGCACCTGATTTGAGAGTATTGTTTATCGCCGCCTGCAGGACATCAACATAGGGTCCGATGACAGCATCGATAACTGTTATTTTTTTCCAGGTCAAAAACTGATAATGCTGTTCTTCTATTCCCCCACAAATGACGGTGGCAACATTTTCCTTAAGGGCAAGATCACATATGATTTCGGCAGATACATCAGATACAATGATGGAACGTGGCTCCTCAAGCAGCTCCTGATCGTAATATGTTGCAATAAGTACCTCTGGACTCAGATCAAATCGAGGAGACACAAAATCGCCACGAGTGGTGATCATAACTTTCAAGTTCTTTTCCCCCTCAAGCCATCTTATGTTTTTTCAGCTTCCGCCAAAGAGTGGTCCTTCCCCAGCCAAGTAAATCTGCCGCCTTGGAACGGTTACCACCGGTCTTGCGCAACGCATCCACCATCATTTCTTTCTCTATTGCTGTCCAGTTTCCAACCGACTTAGGTGCTGATTGCGGTGGTTCGACTGGCGACAAGATTGGAGGAATAATTGCAGCTGCTATCTTTGTAGAAGTTTCCGATGGCTGGAACAGATACTGTGGCAAATCTTTTGTCCCCACCTTTTTTCCCTGGCAGATATTAGCCGAATACTCTGCAATATTTCGTAATTCCCGCACATTTCCAGGATAGTGATAACGAGTCAAGACATCGATTGCTTTTTTAGTATAGGCAGTGATCCCACGCCCTAATTTATCACTGAACTGCCGTAAAAAATGATCCAGCAACAAGCGAATATCACCATCGCGCTCTCGAAGAGGCGGCATATGCAGGTGAAGAACATTGAGCCGATAGAAAAGATCTTCCCTGAAACGGCCCTGCTGCACGTCCTGTCTGAGAGAGCAATGGGTTGCAGCGATGATACGTACGTCTACTTTTACCTTTCTACTTCCTCCCACAGGAAAGAATTCCTGATCATCAAGCACAGAGAGAAGCTTTACCTGTAACGGGAGAGAGAGATCACCTATTTCAGTGAGAAATATTGTCCCCTTATGGGCAAGGCGAAACATTCCGACTGTTTCATTGACAGCACCCGTAAAGGCACCTTTGACATGACCAAAAAGTTCGGATTCAAGCAGAGCTTCAGGCAAGGCGCCACAATTAACTTTTATAAAAGGCTGCCGGGCACGCTGCGATGATTCATGCAGTGCTTCGGCAATCATATCTTTTCCGGTTCCGGTTTCTCCTGTAATCAAAACCGAGGCATCAGTACGGGCAAGAACAGACATCAGCTCAAAAACTTTAGCCATCTGCGGACTGTGACCGAGAATCTCAGTCTCGTCGGCAAGCCCATGGTGTTTGGATTCTGCTGACTTAAGGACAGAAATATCCTCTAGGATAATGATAAACCCAGCAGGTTGCCCCTCTTCATCATGGAGGCAGGAAAGAGTAAAATGAATAGGGATTTTCTTCCGTTGACGATTGATAATATTGCCATCGTCTGAAACTGCCTCGCCGCTTTCCAGCACCTCTCTGCACATCCGATTTTTGCTGCCGAGATTGGAACGCAATATGAACTCGCTATATATCCCTCTGGCCTCATCAGTAACATAGCCGGTCATGACCTCAAGTAAGCGGTTCATCACAACAATGCATAAATTTGTGTCCAGAAAGGCAATGCCGTGAGGAATAGCATTTAACAATTCGGAAAACACAGGTGAAACATGGAATATTGATTCAGGTTTCATTTTTTTACGTATTTTAGACTACCTAGAAGCTTCCCCTAACAAAGACATTCGTTTCATCATGAAACTATGATACCGTTTTTTTTGTTTCATGTACAACTTTTGCTCATCCCAGAAGACTTTTCCTACCCCCCGCCAACGGCGCAAGAAGATTAACATATCGTTATCACATATTTTTTCCATAAAAAGCGAAATCCCTTGTCTCCAAAACGATACTCCCTGAGCAAAAAAACCGGTCACGGGCTACTCCCCATGACCGGTTACGAAGTTAGTGCAATCTATGCTCAGAAAAAACGGCCGTTGACAAGAAAATGAGCCATGATACTGGCCGCATACCCCAAGGCGATTACCGGCGTCCATTTCAGATGCCCGCCGAAGGTGTAATTTCCGCGAGCCTGCCCCATGAGGGCAACACCAGCAGCCGAGCCAATGGAGAGCAAACTGCCGCCAACACCAGCAGTGAGTGTAACCAGTAACCAATGCCCCATAGACATATCGGGCTGCATGGAAAGAACGGCAAACATCACCGGAATATTATCCACGATGGCAGAAAGAATACCGACCATGACGTTGGCGGCTGTCGGACCCCACTCAACATACATAACCTGGGAAACCATGGCCAGATATCCGATAAAGCCAAGGCCGCCGACACAGAGGATAACGCCATAGAAAAACATCAGTGTATCCCACTCGGCTCGCGCTATATTTCTGAACACATCAAAGGCCACCGTATCACCGATACGTTCCTCCGCTTTTTCCGGATCATAATCTTTGGATCCCGGCCCATTTTTATGCGTTTTCTTCAGATAAAAACCATAGAGTTTCAAATAGGCAAGACCTGTCATCATTCCCATCATGGGAGGCAGATGCAAAAAATTATGGAAACTTACGGCAGTGGCAATAGTCATAAGAAAAAGGCCAATAACCACGAGAGCGCCCCGTTTCATTTTGACATCAACCTCACATGCTGCAGGATTGACCTTGGGCACGGCCCAGACCATGATCGCAGCTGGCACCAGCCAGTTAACAACCGAGGGAATAAAGAGGTTGAAAAAAGTCTGGAAGCTGACAATTCCTTTCTGCCAGACCATGAGAGTGGTAATATCGCCAAAAGGACTGAAGGCGCCACCGGCATTGGCGGCTACGACGATATTGATACAGGCCAGACCAATGAATTTGACATTGTCTTTACCGATGGCCATGACTACTGCGCACATGAGGAGAGCGGTGGTCAGATTATCGGCTACCGGAGAGATAAAAAAGGCAAGAACACCGGTAATCCAGAATATCTGCCTATACGAAAAACCGGCGCAGACCAGCTTGACTCGCAGGGTCTCAAAAACCAGTCGTTCTTCCATAGCATTGATGTAGGTCATCGCCACCAGGAGAAAGAGAAAGAGCTCAGCATACTCCAGGATATTATGACGCACTGCCACTTCTGCGGCATGGGTAAATCCGTGGCTGGCATAGACGTAGGCGATGAGACCCCAGATCAGCCCGGCAGCAAGCAGGACAGGCTTGGATTTGCGCATATGGGTATATTCTTCGGCCATGACAAAGCCGTAGGCAACAACAAAGAGAAAAAGAGAAGCGTACCCTACCCAGCTTGAGGTGAGGTCAATGTGCTCTCCACCACCAGCTGCCATCGCCATTGCAGCACCTGGTATACCCAGCACCATAAAGACAATAAAAAACAACCTGTTAGATAACTTGATCACCACTCTACCTCCTCTTTCATTATTTAAAGATTAAGATCTCGGCTGATAACCCATCTATGCGCTTTGTACCACCGGATTTTTTTGGGCAGTGCACACTAACCTGTACATAGTGTGCACTGCCCAAAAAAATTTGTCCAACAATTTGACATGCAGGCCGGCAAACCAGCCTGCATGTCAAAGGACATAAGAATTACATCATTTTAGGAACATACACCTCCATGCCCATGATCGGCCAAATAACTGCAACCGCAAGCCAGGTAACCACCATGAGGATAGCACTGGCCGGAAGACCCCACAAAAAGAATTCACCGGTGGTGAACTGCTTGGAGTTGTAGGCAATGGCATTCGGGGCAGCACCAACCAGAAGTAGAAATGGCATACCGGCAACTACCAGAGCAGAAAAGAGGATAACCTCGCCGCCTACTCCAAGATACGGAGCAATGACCAGGGCCACCGGCAGAGAGATGGCAATGGCGGCCACATTCATGATGAAGTTGGTCATCATCATGACAAAGAAGGCCATACCGAGAATAAAGACGATGGGTGGAGAAGTCTGGAAGAGAACCAACCAGTTGACTGCCATCCATTTCGCCGCTCCGGTCTCCCACAGGCAGAAACCGATGGACATGGCGCCGGCAAAGAGCAGGATAATATTCCAGGGGATTTCCTCCAGATCATCGACATCTAGAATGTTAAAGAGGAAAAAGAGAATGGTGGAACAGAGAAGAATACCGGTTTTATGCAGTCCGCTAAGGGCAGGAACGAAATTTTTCAGGGCGATAACCAGAATGGTTCCCACAACAATCGAAGCCGTTAAAACCTCCTGTCTGGACCAACTGCCAAGCTCCGTATACATCCTCTTGGCCTTTTCTTTGAGGCCCGGAATAACCGCTCGTTCAGGCTTGAAGAACAGCATGAAAAATCCCCAGAGCAGAAAAGTCATCAGCCAGCCAACAGGAAACATATACCAGGTAAGCTGAAAAAAGCTGATATCAATATTCATGATATCTTTGTAAAAACCAAGGGCAACAGCACCACGGGCAGCGCCGAGCAGGGTGACAATACTACCGGCACCGGCCACATAGGCCATACCGATAAAAAGGCCCTTACCAAACTTAGTGGGTTCATCTTCATCGGAGTAGAGAGCATGGATGGCCATAAGCAGGGGAAACATGGTGGCGGCAACGGCAGTATGGGCCATGACATGTGTCAAAGCAGCGGTCATGACAAAGCAGCCAAGATATATCATACTCGTTTTTTCACCGACTATGGAGAGCATCTTATAGGCAATACGCTTGGTCAAGCCCGTCTTGGTAAACACCATACCGATGACAATGGAGCCGAAAATAAAAAGAACTGAAGGATCCATGAAATCCTTGAAGGCAACCTTTGGGTCGCGGATCATAAAAAGTGCCTGAAGAACACCGATGGTCAAACTGGTAACACCGATGGGGACAACCTCAAACACCCACCAGGTCGCCGCCAGCAAGAAAACGGCCAAGGCACCCTTCGCCTGCTGGTTCAGGACAAAGTGTTCCCCCATTGGATCAACGGCATCAGGCCATGGGGGGCAATAATAGACAAAACAGAACAGACCAATACCGACAAACATAAACAAAAGCCGTTTCCAATTGAACGGTTTTGTATCCTCAGGAAGGCTCATTGTTGAAGACTCTGCAGCACTCATTTTCTTATCCTCTTTTGATATTCTTACTGTACATCGCAGTAGGTAGTGCACATCGCATGGAAAATCTCCTCCAGACGCAATATGCCGATGATGCTCTCATTATCCGTTACCGGAACATTGAAATTGTTTCGGTGTGACATCATGACCAAAGCTTTCAAAATATGTGTATCAGCCGGAAGAGAAAATTTTATGGGTTGCATTACCGATTTCACCGGCATAAGCTGGTTTTTTCCACATTCTGCCAATGTCTTCTCTTCATACAAAAAGGCCAGGTTCGGATACTCTGCATCCTTACCTTCAAACTTATCTACTTTTGTGGCCTCGAGCAGACGTGGTGCTAAGCCATGAATAATATCAACCAAGGAGAGTTTGCCGACCAATTGATTCTGACCATTGACCACAAGAAGTTTTGCGTACTGAATACGTTCTTCGTGTCCTGCACGAAAAGACATAAAAACCTTTATTGCCTCTTGCAAGGTCTGGTTTTCATTCAGGTGCGGATAGCGGTCAAGGGGTATAATCAGATCCCGTATAACCGAAGTTTTTTTGTTCACAATATTCTCCTCCTTTCCAATTTAATCTATTACTAGTGGCCTCCAGGCTCTGGACGCACCACTCCTGTTCGGGTCCATTTCCCATCCCGTATACGTATTTTCAGTTAGTTACAAAGAAAGTGCTTCTGCCAGAAGAAGCAGATTGTTACCAGCTTTTGCTTTTCAGAATACTTTTCATTTCTTCATCAGTTTTCTGTTCCAAAACGCGCATTCGCTCTTTTTTTGCAAGCCTGATTTTCTCTAAAAGCACATTCAGATCGACTGGTTTTTCTAGAAAATCAATGGCACCATACTTCATCGCTTCAATACCGCTTTGCACGGTAGCCTGCCCGGTGAGCATTATAACTTCAATGTCATCACGTCGTTCTTTGATCTGTTTAAGAGTTTCAATGCCATCAATTCCCGGCATGGCAAGATCAACAACCGCAACGTCAAATTTATGATCTTCCACCTGACTCAAAGCTTTTTCACCACTTGTTACCGCTACAACTTTGAGTCCTTTGGTTTCAAGTCGCTGGGACATCAGTTCAATGAACTCTTCTTCGTCATCCACCAGCAACACCTTTGCTGCCAATTGATTATCCATGGTCTCCTCCCTAAATAATTGATGAATAAATTTTCTTAGATGTGGGCGATTTTAGCGGCCGCTACTTTCTCGTTCGCCTCATCGATAATCTTTGTCAGCTCGGCGATATCAACAGGTTTGTGAATATAGGCATAGGCCCCCAGTTTCATACAGACTTTTTTATCTTCCTCAGACCCGTGACCGGTAAGGATAATAATTTCAATGCCGGGGTTGGCTTCTTTTGTCTTGCGAAGTACCTCAACACCGCTCATCCCCGGCATTTTCAGATCAAGAACCATGACATCGGGCACTTCACTATCAAGAAGCTCCAGGGCCTGCTCACCATCAAAAACCGGATATGATCCATAATTGCGTGTATTAAGCCGTTCAGAAAGTGTCTGCACAAACTCCTGTTCATCATCAACCAGTAGAACTTTGGGGGGAAGAGAAAATTCCTGACTTCTATAGATAGAGACGTGATAATCTTTGCCGGCAGCAACTTCAACGCTCTGCACACCACTTACCTCAGTAGCTATTTCAGTAAGGGTCTCAGCAAGTTTTGAAAAATTGTAGACACTTTTATTGACCAACAGAGTGATTTTTCCTTTGCTACACTTGACCTCGGTTGCATATCCCTTATCAACAAGTGCCAATTCAACCTGGGTACCGAGTATCATATCATCAACAGCCTGCTTTGATGTCTCAGTTTCAAGAACAGCAGGCTTATGATAATTTTCCATGATAAGCTGCACTGTAGACGCCGGAGTACCAGCAGCAATTTGAACAACAATATCGTATAACGATGAATCGTTTGCTGCCTCTCTATGAATAAACTCTGCCCAGCCTGCTGCGCCGGCATCATTCTTCTTGATCAATTTAATGGCATTTTTTTCGGTGAGACCTTCTCCCATTGCGCGCTTAATACGAGTGCTTGTTTTATCAAAAATCCCAACCCGTAAAACATGGGAGACCTCAGAGGGGACAAGCAGAGAGATACTACCTGAATAGATAATTCCTGTGCTTTTGAGATGTTCTGCTATAGAAGCCCTGAGAAGAGCGACAATTCGTTCGCGCTCCAAGGTGAACTTGTTAAAGACCGACGTCGAACCATAAAGTGCTCGCTCTACCTTATCCTGGCCAATTCCATGTTTTTGACATACTTCACTTATAATGTCAGTATCCTGAATAACATCAAAACCAGATGCTGCTGCGAGCTGTTCCCTAATTTCTTTTTCCTCGATAAAAATACTGTAAAATAATGCGATTGAGGACATACAAGGCTCCTTTTTTAAATGGATTATTTTATTTGTAAGCCATTCCTACCTTACAAATAGCACGAAACGTGCCATATTTAACGATATTCTAATATATACATTATTCCAAACAATTATAAACAATTTCATGTTGCACAGCAAAAAAAATTTCAGTTCGTAGACGAAACGAAACGAAACAATCACAGAAATACGTTCCTTATTGTTTCACAAGGAAACATAGTCGGATCGTCAAAGAACACTCAAGCAAAAAGACTTTGAAGATCTTAACGGAATGATGCAGGAGCCACAAAAATTATTCCCGCCCATTCTGCTTGTCCTCACTCTGTATTCAATGTATTCTAAATGGACTTAGCCATCATTCTAATTTCCATTTTCCATATCAATCTCTCATGCAACAGTTATCTTTTACTGATCACACCTATCAAACCCCGGCAGATACTGCTTCCTTTTTCGGCAAGCTCTTCCCTTCAATATCATTTTACATGAGCTTTCTCACCAACATTTATGTTTCCAGCCTAAAAGCAAAGAAGGGATGTTATAACGACTCGGATTGGTCTCAGTCGAGTTACCAGATACTGAAAGCCCTGGAGCGGACGGGAGTAGATGTCTCTGTGAGTGGAATTGAGCACCTGCAGGGGTTGGACTCGCCTTGTGTTATCATAGGCAATCACGTAAGTATGATGGAAACCGTGGTCCTACCGACGATTATCAGCCCCATACGACGCGTAACCTATGTAATCAAGGAGAGCCTCCTTGATTACCCGGTATTCAAGCATGTGATGCGGTCACGTAATCCTGTAGCCGTGACCAGAAACAATCCACGGCAGGACCTGAGAACAGTACTAACTGAAGGAACAGATAGGCTGGAACAGGGAATATCCATTATCGTCTTCCCCCAAACCACCAGGGGCACACTCTTCGCCCCGGAACAATTCAGTACCATTGGGATCAAGCTCGCCGCCAAGGCAGGAGTCCCTGTTCTGCCCCTGGCCCTCAAGACAGACGCCTGGACTAACGGTAAATGGATCAAAGATCTGGGTCGTATCCAACCAAAACGAAAGGCCAGTTTCGCCTTTGATTCACCTTTTATGGTTCAGGGTAAGGGTCGGGAAGAACACCAGAGGGTGATTGACTTTATCAGTCAGAAACTGACTGAATGGAAATAATGGTATCTTGAAAAAATGCATCATGCCTATCAAAAGCAGCAATACAGATTGGCCCCAGACATGATGTGCCCGTGACAACATACTTGGCTGAGGGTTGATGGTAATCAGCGCCCCACCCGGTGCACCAGGTCAAATTTTAAGATTAACAAAAGATTATTAGAATCAGGTTGTTATATTTTTGTTAGTTAGAAAAAATCAAAACCTATTTATTTCTGAGAACAATGGGCTCAAAGGCGTCGGCCTCCAGCCAGCCACTGCGCCCTGTCTCATCTTCGACCAGAAAATAGTTCCCATGTAATTTTCCCGGTCGCACCAGCCTTCCTTCTTGAATGGTTCCGATAGAGGCGGCAGACGCAAAGGGAGACACCCGTAACCTGGCATCCGGAATTATCACCACACCATCGTTCCAATGCCGGTATTGCCCAACACTCCCTGTAATCCCTGCCGCTGTCAAGAACAGAAAAAAAGCCGCTGCCGTATAACGCGAAGTCCGTGTTAATCCAAAAGGAAGGGGGAGCAGCAGGACTGCAGCAAAGAGAACAAAAGCTATGACCGCCAGCCCGGTCCACTGGTTTAACTCCAGAAAGGTAACAAACCTCTGATCAATAGACTGCTCTTCCTGAAAAAGACCCTTTTCCTTACGAACATTCTCCAGGTTCCCCTTAATATCAGAGTCACTCGGTGCCAGGCGGCGGGCTCGCTCATAATTGAGGATAGCCCGCCCACTCTCTCCGGCCTGGGCGTAACTATTGGCCAAGTTAAAAAGGAGCGAGGCCGACACTCCGTCCCGGACTAATGCCTCAAACTGTCGGCTTGCGACCTTGTACTCTCCCCGGCCATATGCCTGAGTCGCTTCCTGAAACTGCATTTCTCTGTACTGCTCTTCAGCCCAGAGCACCTGATTGACAAGAAACAGAAGAAAACAAACCGCACAAACAATTTTTGGACTGTGTACTTTCATAGCAAGCCTTCCAGTTCTTTTTGCAAACGATCTGCAAAACTCTGCATCTGTTGACTGCTTAACTCCTGTCCGCCATATGCACTCTCCTCGGCAGCACTGAAGATAGCGACAAGGGAGGAATCCTCGGGAAGACGCTGCCGCAAATCTGCCAGGGTGATGGCACCTGCCTCAATTTCCCAAAGAAGACCCAGCTGCTCCTGAATGGCCCTACGACAGCTGACCAGAAACCCCCGTGTGTCATTTCCGGCAAGGGCCTGCTCTATCTCCTTGAGACGCAGGGTGAGCAAATGTTTCATTGCCTGATGTTGCTGCAGTTTGGGATTATTTGCATTATATACTGCTCGCTGCCTCAAAACTGCAACAACAAGAAACAACACAATGAGCAGGACAACGAGTACCTGAAACCATCTTTTAGAGAACAGGGGCACAGCTGCCTGACCCATGTCACCTAACTGAAGTTTAAGGGGGGCAAGATTGCTGATCGGGGCCTCAATCCTTGCCGGCGTTTGATCCTGCACCTCCCCTTCCTGTTCCACCCTTGCATCGGTTTCGGGCTTTTTCTCCTCCACCACCGCCCCTTTTACCCTGAAGGGAATAGGATCGCTTTTCAACACCTTATAGGTTGCAGATAATGGATCGAAATAACTAAAAGTGACAACCGGGATCTCCTGAAGATGAGAATCTCTGGCCACCAGGGCCTGTTCAAAGACTTTTTTTCCCTGCCCCGGCCCACCATCTTCCAGAAGCTCGGATGACGGGGTATAACTCTTCCACCCTGTATCCTCACTGAGCTCAGGGGCCTGCACCCGATCAAAATTCCCCCTGCCTCTGACTGTCATGGTCAAGGTAATCGGCTCACCCGGCTCCACCTCAAGGGGATCACCGGTCACCGACAGACGAAACTCTCCAATGGCTCCGTGAAAACCTGGAGGCCGCCCCTCTTCCGGCAGGGAAAGGACCGCTAAATCCAACTCCGGGCTAACAACCTTCACCTCTTTTTCACGATAACGACCAAAAAAATTATCAAAAAAACTGTCTCCCAAAAAGGGATCATTTAAAAGAGATTGACCCCGGGGAGATCTACGTCTCTGTTCCGGCAGAAGAAGCGTAGCCTCAAGCTCCAGACTGATCGTATGTTTCCCCTCTTTAATTCCGGAAAGGGCAGAATCCCAGGTCAGAACCGCATATGCGGTATTGTTGACAATCTCTCTTGTTTGCAACGGTTCGGGTGCCAATTGCTGCAAGACAAAACCTTCTCCAATCACCTGAGGCAGGGTGTTGAGATTGGTCTTGATTCCCTCACGGAAATAGGCCTTGATCCGGATCGGTACGATTTCACCACTGTAACTCTTTTCTTTATCGAGTGTTACCCGCATAAAAGCCACCTTCTCCGCTTCTCCGGACCGGAGCCTGGTCCTGGAGGAAGAAGCAGACTGGCCAGGAGAAACAGCTGCAGCAGACTGTGATGCAGTAATCTCAAAATCGATGGGCTGGGTCATCGCTGTTCCATCTTGGGTAGTGATCATAATTGCAGGAATGGTAAATTTCCCCTCGCGGAGCCCCTGTACCTGATAAACACTTGTCACTGAAGCAGAAAAAGCACCATTGATCATCTCTATCTGAGTAGATTGCCCTCGCTGGTAAAACTGCAGGCCATCGATCTCAGGCATCTGCGGCTCAAATGACCTGGTCCCTTTTACAGTAATGCTAAGCGCAGCGGTACGATCTATGGGAAAACTCGTCGCATTAAGTGAAGCGGAGCCCTGCACCTCCGCCTGCAAAGGTATTACAGCGGCAAAAAAAATCACCACCAGAACACACAACGCCACCAATCCAATTAGCCTACCATTTTTTTTGTTACAATGTCGTCTCATCTTCTTCATTACCAATCCTTCCTCGCTTCCTGGTCGCTGCCTTTACCAGTAACTGAGGACGGGATAAAATTCAATTCACCTTCCTGGTCTTTGAAACTATTCAAGAGCTGCCTTGCTTCTTCCCGAGTCATCTTTCCCTGCAGTCTACGCTGCTGGTCCCTGGCCTGGGCCTGCTCCTCCTGCTCCTGTTCCTGTTTTGCTTCCTGTTGCTCTTCCTGTTCTTCTCCCTCACCCTCTGCAGAATCTCCTTTTTGCTGAGGCGCCTCCTGGTCTTCCTGGTTTTGCTGAGATTGACCTGGATCCTGACCCTGCTGCCCATCTTTGTTGTCTTGATCCTGTCCGGATGATTCCTGATCTTTGTTCTGTTGATTCTGCTCCTGATTTTCTTCCTGGCCCTGATCGTCGTTCTGTTTTTGTTCCCCTTCCTTGTCTTGCTCCTGGTTTTGCTCCTTATCCTGCTCCTGCTGCTCCTGCTGTTCCTGCTGCTGCTTTTCCAACTCCTCCAACTGCCGTTTCACCAGTTCCAGATTATAGCGGGCATCATCGTTCACAGAGTCAAGCTGCAAAGCACCATCAAAGGAATCAATGGACTGCTGCCACATTTCCATGGTGTGCTGAGGATCCGTCTGCTGTGTCTCATTTCCCCTTTGAAACAAAGCGTTGCCGCGATTATAATAGGCCTCTTCCTGCAGGGCAAGATCATCGCTTTTCAGGGCCTGATTAAATGCCTGAGCGGCCTCTTCAAACATATTGTTTTTATAGGCAGCTGTCCCATAATTAAATTGGAGCCTGGCATCATCCGGTGACTCCTTCAGTCGCTCATCATAGAACTGTGAAGCAGAGAGGTAATCTCCTTTTTCATAAGCCTCTTCACCCATTGACGCCTCTGCCCGTTGTATGTGCGGAAAGAGAAACAGAAGAAGGAGCAGAGCTGCAGCCTTTTTCTTCCTGCGACCTGCTGTTTTAATAAAAGGAATCCTAAACGTTCGCCTGGATTTTCGACCACTGACAATAAACTCCAGCACAAGAAAAACGATGGCAGCCCCCAGGGGCCAGACAAAACGTTCAAGGGCCACTTTGTGTCGTTTTTCCGCCAGCTCCTCCTTAGGAATAAGAGATAGCTTCTCCTGATAGATGACCTGCAGCCCTTCCCCTCTTACCCCCAGAGGCATATACAGCCCACCTGCTGCTTCGGCAATTTTTGTCAACATCAATTCATCGAGCTGCGAGGTGACAAACTTTCCATCTTCCTTGACAAAACCGGTTTTCCCATTCCTGATCAAGGGAACCAACTCCCCTTCCCTGGTCCCAACCCCCACGGTAAAAATCGTCATTCCCTTTTCCGCTGCAACCTGCGCGGCACCCACGGCATCACCTTCCAAATTTTCCCCATCGGTGATAAAAACAAGAATTTTGTGATTGGCTTCGTTAGAGAGCACAGCCTCAGCCTCGGTGATGGCAGCGGCCAGATCTGTCCCTCCCCTTGGAATAATAGTGGTATCAAGGGCCTCAAGAGTGGACTCAAAAGCCCCATAGTCTATGGTCAAAGGACACATAAGAAAGGCCGATCCGGCAAAAGGCATGAGTCCCACCCGGTCACCTTCGAGCTGGGAGACAAAATCCATTATGGCAAACTTGGCACGCCTCAAACGATTGGGACGAACATCTTCGGCCAGCATACTTTTAGAGGTGTCCACCGCAAAAAGGATATCAATTCCCTTGCGTTTGACCTCTATCCACTTGAATCCATATTGAGGCCGAGCCAAGGCCAGAAAACAACAGGCGATAGCGGCAAGGACAAGAATTTTTTTGACACTCCTCCGCTCAGAAGAGACATTTTCACATAGCTTTCCCAGCAGGTGGGAGGAAGCAAAACGTTCCAGTTCCTTTTTTCTCCGCTGCTGCATTTCCCGGTAAAAAAAGATCAGGCCGACAATGAGCACAACTCCAACTGCAATCCACAGGGGCTCAGCAAATTGTATCATAATATTATATCCTTCAACTGTAACCGACCACAAGGCAGTCGCCATCAGAAGCAAGCAAAACTCCTACCATAATAGTGATAAGCGCTCCTTCTAGGGTAATCGCTTTCTGCTTACAACAATCTCCGCTCCCAGGAAGAGCAAAGAAGCAAAAACAAACCAGGAAAAGAGTTCCCGGTAATTTTCAAACTTCTTGATAGTCCTGGTGGTGGTCTCCATGGTGTTGATCTCTTCATAAACCTTTTGCAGAGACTTGGTATCTGTAGCACGGAAGTAACGGCCGCCTGTCATCTCTGCTACCTGCCCTAATGTCTCATCATCGATATCCACCTTGACCCGCACCAAGCGCTTACGACCAAATCCATCTGTCATCTCCATGGGAGCCTCCCCTCTGGTCCCGGCTCCGATGGTGTAAACCTTAATACTCAAAGTCTCTGCCGCCTCGGCAGCCACCAGTGGAGGCACTGTACCTGCGTTGTTCATCCCGTCTGTCAAGAGAATCATGATACGCGATTTTGCCTCACGATCACGCAGGCGGTTCACACCGCTGCCGATGGCTGATCCTATGGCAGTCCCATCTTCTATCATACCAACGGAAAGCGAATCCAGGCGTTGCAACAACCAATCATGATCCAGGGTCAGTGGGCTAACCATATATGGACGGCCGCCAAAGGCCAGCAGTCCGATACGATCATTAGGGCGCTCCTGAATAAAGGTATGCATAACCGACTTGACCACATCGAGACGATTGACAGATTTTCCCTTGAGAGTGAAATCCAGGGCCTTCATGGAACCGGAGACATCCACTGCCAGAAGAATATCGATACCGGAAGCCTCAATCTCGGTGGTGGTATTGCCAAGCTGGGGACGGGCAAAGGCCAGAATCAGCAGACAGAGACCAAGAAGGCGCAAGGCCGCAAGTAAGCGGCCAGGGCCAACTCTGCGTCCCTCTGCCAGGGTGGAGGCAATGGAGGTGGAAGAAAAAATAAGTGCCGGTGCAGCACCATGCCGGCCACGAAAAAGGGCAAGAAGAGGCAAGAGGGTAAGCAGCCAGAGAAATTCAGGATGAAGAAAACGCATCACCTTCCTCCTTCCCCGTTCTCACGGGTCGATTCAATAAAATTCTGCACGGCCTGCTCCATTTTTTCCATAGAACTGCGATCCGGTATACAACGGGCAAATTTTGCCATATCACACTGTCCCAGACATTCCTTAAGGCTGTCACAGTGGTCCTCAAGATGCGCTGCTGTCCGACCGGGATTCTCAGTAAGACAGGAAAAAAATTCTTTTGTAGTCTGTCTGGTGCTATGAATAGAAAAACGTGCTTCAATGTATCGGCGCAGGATATCTGAGAGTTCATCAGCATAGAGCAGGGCCTGGTCAGGAGTCATCAGCGCACGGGCACGCAGGAGATCTGCCAGGGCTGTTTCGTGGGCAAAGGGCAGAAAAACCTTTTTCTTACGCAGACGAAAAAACCAGAAGACGGCTGCCAGGACAAGGAGGAGAAGGAGCAATCCGACAACGAGCAGGACATAGTTCCTCTCTTCAGGCAGAGGCAGGGGAGGATGAACATCACGCAGCTGTTGCTCTTCTCCAAGAGATGGCATCATGCCCTGACCTGGTTGAGGAAGGGGATGCTGTAATGTCTCTTGCTGAACACCCGACCCCGGTGCAAGCTGCAGCGGGGCCTGGCCCGCATCCTCTGCCCAAAGAGGTTGGGCAACCGCAAAAATGGCGACAAGCAGAAATATCAGGAACTGCTCTACCTTCATCTGCTGATCCTCCTTCTTCTGTTACCGAAAAAATTCAACAGGGGCGGAACATAGGACTGGTCGGTGGAGAGATCAAGAAGATCCACACCTGCCGAGTGAATTGCCTTATGCAGGTATCGCCTCCGATGGGCTGCAAGCTCTGCATATCCCCGTCGCACGGCCGGATCTGAGGTGTCCAGTTCAACCTGGGCTCCGCTCTCTGCATCTTCAATGGTCAGCCAGCCCACATCCGGAAGTTCATATTCCCGTGGATCAGAAATAATCATGGAAATCAGATCGTGACGACGGTTACTCACCTGCAGTTTAGGCTGCAGACGAGCCAATCCCTCTTCAAAATCACCAGGCAGACAGAAATCAGAGATAAGAAAGGCAACACACTTGCGTTTGGCCACCCCGTTGACAAAATCCAAGGGAACAATCAGGTCCGTCCTTCTCCCCTGTGGCTGAAAAAAAAGAATTTCTCTAATGAGTCGCAGGATGTGAGAACGTCCCTTTTTCGGCGGAATATAGAGCTCTACAAAATCAGAAAAGAGCACCAGCCCCACCTTATCGTTATTACGCACTGCAGAAAAGGCAAGGACGGATCCGATCTCGGCCATGATTTCACGTTTGGAACTCTCTGCCGAACCGAAATCTCCAGAGCCGCTGATATCGATCATCAGCATGATAGTGAGCTCCCGCTCTTCAGTAAATTTCTTGATGTGAGCAACACCGGTACGGGCCGTGACATTCCAGTCAATGGTCCTGATCTCGTCACCGGGCACATACTCCCGAACCTCATCAAAGTTCATCCCCCGGCCCTTGAACACGGACTGATAACTCCCGGCCAGGGTGTCGTTGACCAGACGACTGGTCCGCACCTCGACCTGACGAACTTTTTTCAGGATTTCCTTAGTAATCTGTTCTTCCATAAGAGACTCGTAACAATCCGAATTCCAAAAATATTTCTCTGCATCCTCCTTACAACTAGGCGATCACAGGTGCTGCAGGTTCGTTCAAAGAAACCCACTCAACTAGAGTAAAGCTCTGTTGTGTGGTTTCTTTGAACGAAGATGTGGTGCCTGTAATCGCCCACCTCCCTAAGGGACGGGGACGGTGTCCAATATCTTGCGGATAATATCCTCGCTGGTCACGGCCTCGGCCTCAGCCTCGTAGCTAATGCGGATACGATGCCGCATCACATCCATGGCCGCAGATTTGACATCATCCGGGGTGACATAGCCGCGACCCGCCAAAAAGGCCAGGGCTCGTGAAACGGCCTTGAGATTAATAGTGGCCCGTGGTGAGGCGCCGGTTTCGATATAATCATTAAGATCCAACTGAAAGCTACGGGGATCACGAGTGGCACAGACCAGAGAGACAATATAATCCTTTATCTTCTCATCCATGTAGATGGTATCCACCACCCTGCGTGAGGCCAGAATATCATTGGGACCGATGATAGGATTGACCTGTACCTTGGAATCGGTATGATCCACGGCATCGAGGATCATCCTTTCCTCGGTTATGCTGGGATAACCCACCACCACCTTGAGCATGAAACGATCCACCTGGGCCTCGGGCAACGGATAGGTTCCTTCCTGTTCAATGGGATTTTGGGTTGCCAGAACCAGAAATAGCTCCGGTAAGGTAAAGGTCTCATCTCCGATGGTGACCTGTTTTTCCTGCATAGCCTCAAGCAGTGCAGACTGGACCTTGGCCGGGGCCCGATTGATCTCGTCAGCCAGGATCAGGGAAGAAAAGATTGGTCCCTGCTTGACCTCAAACGTTGTGTCTTTGGGATTGTAGATCTGGGTACCGACGATATCGGCAGGCAACATATCCGGGGTAAACTGAATACGCCGAAATTCGGTATTCACCGCCATGGCCAGGGTCTTCACCGCCAGGGTCTTGGCCAACCCGGGCAAACCTTCCAAAAGGATATGCCCACCGGTGAGCAATCCCACCAGCAATCGCTCCACCAGATGTTCCTGGCCAATAATGGTCTTGCCAATCTCCTGCCGCAACAGCCCCACCCAGGCAGAACTTGCAACAACAGTATCGCTAATGGCCTGAATAGAAACAAAACCTTCTGCCTGCTGCTGCACAGGAGAGGGTGGAGGGGTGACAAGGGGTGAATCACCAGTAGATATCTGCTCGTTCATAACAGCTCCTTCTCTGCAAAATGTGTGAATTGATCCAATGACTCTCCACACAGTAACACAGAAACATTACAAGAACATTGCACCAACATTACAATGACGTAATGTTGTATTTTCCTAATCCAACTTAAAAACACCTCACGGATCTACACAAGAGTGTCCACACAATTTTCCACAAGTCCATTCAGACGTATTCGCAAAACAAAACGATATATTCCCCCTAGCAGCTACTGTTACATTTCAACAACAGAGTAATATCTCTCGTTTTATACCTTACCTCCCCAGCCCAAAACACCAGCACCTTCTCTTTTAAATTATGACTTTTCTCAAGGCGTAACATTAATAATTATTAGTACCAAAGTACAATAGATCTCCTTACTGTATCATGCTACCATGTAGTACAAGGTGACAAATAAAATACTTAGCAGACGCAGGAGGACACCATGGCTATCAATGAAAACAACACAACAGAAACAGGCAATGGTCAAGCGATTGGAACAGCAGTTATCGTTTCCGGATCGGTGCAGGCACAATCACCGGATGGCGCAACCCGTGTACTCCAGGTTAACGGGGTAGTCTTTGCCAATGAGACTATCATTACAGGCGGAACCGGCAGGATTTCCATTATCTTTAATGACGCGAACCAGAGTCAACTTGATCTGGGTCGAATGAGTGAAGTGGTTCTGGACGGAGATGTCTACCCAGGTGACCAGCCCGTTGATCTTGCCGATATAGTCTCCGAAGTTGAACAACTTCAGGAAGCCCTTCTTCAAGGCGATCCCACCCAAGACCTGCCTGCACCTGCAGCCGGTCCGGCAGCCGGTGGAACAGGGGCTCGTGGCGGTGGACACCCAACGGTCGTCTTCGATCTGACCGCTGAGGAGGTTACTCCCACCTCAGGTGCTGAAACAATCGGTATATCCAGGAGTTTTCTCGACCCTGATATCCAGTCCAGCGAAGAAGAGGTCGTAGAAGCTCAGATTATTGCCCCTCCAGATGACGACATCATACCACCTACTGACCCCACTCCACTGGCAGGAGACTATTCCTCTGTCATAGATGAAGCAAATTTCCTTGATGGCACAGAACCAGTAAGTACCCCCCAGACAGTCAGTGGCGATCTCACAACTCTGGAGATTGATTTTGGAGGAGACGGACCTGGATCCATCACCATCGGTGGCCAGTCCATTGATATAGACAACTTAAATGGGACAGCAGATAACTTCATCACTGTAACCGGAACCTAGGGCTCGTTACAGATGTGGGATGATGGTAACTGGACCTATACCATCACAAGCAATATCGACCACCCCTTTCCCGACCTTACCGGAGCAGGCGACTCGCTGCCTGACCTCTTTGCCTTCACCGTATTCGATTCCAACGGTGACTCCGCAACGGGAACGCTCACCATAAATATCTTAGATGATGGCCCGGAAGCAAGTGATGTGGTCCTGACCAGAGTGGTGGAGGAAGAAGCCCTTGACAATTCGCTTTCCGTTGGCAATCCCGACGAAAGTGATGGTCCGGAAGATTCCGACTTCAACAGTCTCTATCAGAACGATGCTACCCAGGTTAACGGATCCCTGGCACCTCTTCACACAATAGGCGCCGACAATCCCGGAACCTTCTCCTGGGGATCACTGGCCGACCTTCCCGGCCTTTCTTCCCAAGGTGGTGAAATTGTCTACGAGATAAATGCTAACGGTACCACCCTTGAGGCCTGGGTACACGACAGTATGCCGGCACGGATTTCATCTGACTTTGCCGGTAGCGAAGGTGACAGGTTGGTTTTTACTTTCGACCTGCAGCCAGACGGCAGCTACGTCTTCACCCTCCTGGACCAATTGGATCACGTCACAGCTGATGGTGAGAATACGGCCCTGCAGCTCTGGGGCCCAAACGGCGGATCTGTGGAAAACCTTGATTTTGCCACTGCTATCATTGCCACCGATAGCGATGATGACACCACCGGCCTTACCCCAGGCGCCCTGAGCTTTCTCATTGTTGATGATGTCCCTGAACTTTCACCAATGCAAGAACCGGTCACCGTCTACGAGGACGGACTTGACAGCGCTGCTGGAGATGAGTCCGATGGCATCGGCGGAGGCGCTACAGATGTGACTATCAATCTGGCTAGTCTTGTCGAAGACGGGGCGGACGAAGAGGTCAGCTACACACTGCTTGACAACCTCACCTACCAGCCTACAGGCCTTACTTCAGATGACAAGCAGGTCAGCTACTCTGTCACTGGAAATGTCCTCACGGCTGCTACCGTGGACAATACCGCCTTCACATTTACACTCGATCCACTCACCGGCAATGCGGTCTTTGATCTTATCGATCAGTTGGATCATACCGGAGCAGGCGATGATGAGATGTTGTTCATCAACGATCTCGGGCAGTTTGTCGAAGTCGAGGATGCAGATGGGGACACCAAGGACTTCAGC
>JAQYVF010000192.1 GCA_030145625.1 Desulfocapsa sp.
CCAATACCATTTTGAGCTAGCAAAGTTGAAGCAGTGTGTAAAAGTGAATGAAAGTTAAGCGCATTCTTCTGTCTATCATCCCCGGATTCCCACGGCATCACCGCTATACAAGCTGCTGGCCGACCACTTCGATCACTTCGATCACTTCGAGATGGCCTAGGCGGACAGGTTCAGTCGAAGCCATGGCTTTTTCAGACCGGTCAGCTCCGATGTGGTTCGAGCCTACCTCAAGTGTGGAGATCTGAAACACGGGTTCGCCCGTGTTCGCTGCTCCTGACTGTCACCATGAGTTCTTGCTTACCTGCAACTCATGCCACGCTAAAAAGGTCATTCCGTTCAGTGAACTGTTAGGGGAAAATATCCTCCATCCTGTTCCGCACTGACAGTATGTTGGCACTGTGCCGATTATCCTTTGTAATTTTTCTTGTATAATCGTGAGCTGCTTTCAAAGCTGAGTAAGGCTGGGGCAGACAGCCTTATTGTCTTTCTTCGCAAATTGATGGGCTGCAAAGACGGTATATCTGGTGCAGTGCTGACTATTCAGTTTTTTGGTGATTACGCCAAATGGCACCCGCATATTCATGCCATAGTTGCCGACAGTCTGTTTCCCCTGTCCCCTTTTCCCCTTCGTTTACAAAATGATCCTACTTTTTACTGGTATTTCAATTGAGATACAGTGTGGCCTGAAGGGGAGAGATGAAAATCATGGGAAAATTCTTATTATTCAAGATACTCTTCAATGAGTGTATCCTTTAGGGTATAATGGAATATGGTTGTAGAGTTGTAGCCTGCGCTTGAGGATAAAAAAAGAATTGGAGGAAATAAAGCTGATTGTTTGAAGTTTGTCCGGGAGTATGATTTGAAAAAACGCTTACTGTCGAATCGGCTCCAAGGCTTATGCCCTGATAATAAATAAAATTTGAAGGAATTATTCTCTCCATGGATGCAATTTCACCTATCACCTTGAATCTTGGACTGCTGTTGTTGAGCGGTCTGATCTTCGGATATGTTGCCTCCCGTTATAACTTGCCGAGAGTGGCTGCTTATGTCATCGCCGGGATGATCTTTTCCCCTGGTTTGCTGGGGAGGTTGGAGTGGATTGAGATAGGTGACTGGGCGGCGCCACTCACTACAACTGCTTTGGGCATCATCGCCTACCTGATCGGCGGCTCCATAACCCTGAAGCAACTGCGCCGCTCCGGCAGGGTTATTTTCAGTTCAGCAATAGGCGAGTCTCTGGGGGCTGTGCTCTGTGTCTTTGCAGCGTTTGTTCTGATACTGCCCGATACCTATGCCCTCTCTGCAATGCAGTTGGCCCTGGCCTTTTCTGCAATTGCCGCCACCACCGCACCCGCCGGTACCATCGCCATACTCCATCAATATAGGGCTCGGGGGCCTGTTTCAAATACTTTGTTGGGGGTCGTGGCTCTTGATGATGCAATCGGTATCATCTTATTTTCTTTGATGATGGTTATTGTGGTTGGCGAATCGTTGGCTTTGAGTCTGGGGACAGCTTTTTGGGAAATTGCTGGTGCCATAGTACTGGGCATCTTGGTTGGTCGTCTTCTTTGTCAATTCGGCAAAAGAGTCCACCAGGGTGGACTGCTTCTTCCTGTTGTCCTGAGCCATATCCTTTTGGCCCTTGGCCTGGCCGAGATTCTGAATTTTTCTCCTTTACTGGCAACAATGGCTCTTGGCTTCTCGTCGCGCTATTTTTCACGAGCTGCCGGGGGACGTATGTTCATTCAGGTGGAATATTTTGAAGAGCTTGTTTTTCTCATCTTTTTTACCTTGGCAGGCGCTCACTTTGAAATTTCAGTGTTTGTTGGCCATCTTGATCTGATTCTGATCTATTTTTGTGCACGGATTATAGGGAAAGTTGGTGGAGCGGCTCTTGGCGCTGCTGTTGCGGGCGCATCCCAACCTATCGTACACTGGCTTGGCTTAGGCCTTATTCCTCAGGCCGGTGTTGCCGTGGGGCTTGCCTTGACCCTCGGCAACGATCCGGTTTTTAAGGAAGTCAGTATGATGATAGTCAATGTAATACTGGCAACAACATTGTTGTATGAAGTGTTTGGTCCTTTGGCTGCAAAGTTCGCTCTGGGGCGGGCCAATGAACTTGGCAGAGAGCGGGGAAAGGAGGGATGATGAAGATTTCTGAATGGATTGATCGTTTTCCGGGGCATATTGTCACGATTCACCCTGAAAGCTCTCTGGAGCAGGCGGTTGATCAACTGCTTTCAGAGTCATGTGTGCAAGATATTTATGTGGTATCAAATGAGGATATGGTCTTGGGGCATCTTTCCCATAAGAGACTTGCCAGTCTCTTGTTGGCCGAACATCGGCCAATTCATACCCGGCGTCAAATTATGGAGCGTGTTGTGATTGGGTCGGCCGAGGAGTTGATGGAAGGCGAATTTGTTTTTGCACGACCTGACGAGGAGTTGGATGATGTCCTTTGTCGATTCGTTGACCATGACCTGCAGGATATGGTGGTCCTTGATGAGCATGGGGTGATGGTAGGGGGGATAAATCTGAACACCGTCTTGCGGGAGATACGGAAAAGGCCTAATGTGATTTTTGATTGATAGCCTTTACGGATTAGCAAGAGATTATAAAGGAGCCTCACGAATCAGATGAAAGAAAAGTATATTGGCCGGGTGATAGCTGTCAGAGGCAGCGTTGTCGATGTTGTATTTGAGGAGAGTATTCCTCCTGTTACCGGCCTGCTCTATACTGGTGAAAACCGTGAGGTGATTATTGAGGTAAGTGATCATCTTGATGGACACACCGTTCGCTGCATCGCGCTCAATCCCACAGCTGGCCTTGGCAGAGGAGATGAGGCAACGGGCACCGACGCTCCCATAGAAGTCCCGGTGGGCGATGGGCTGCTGGGACGTATGTTCAATCTTTTTGGTGAGCCCATTGATAATAACCCTCAGTCCATTGTTGCCAAAAAACGATCTATCCATCAGCGTCCGATTCCTTTGGCACAAAGGGTAACCAGCGAAGAAGTATTTCTTACCGGTATAAAGGTCATTGATCTCCTGGTCCCTCTGGAGCGGGGAGGTAAGGCCGGTCTCTTTGGCGGGGCTGGAGTTGGTAAGACTGTTGTTATCACTGAACTCATCAACAATATGGTGGGCAAGCACAGCGGCGTCAGTATTTTCTGTGGAATTGGTGAACGATGCCGTGAGGGTGAGGAGCTCTATCGAGAGATGGATGAGGCCGGGGTGCTGCAGAATACAGTCATGGTCTTTGGCCAGATGAACGAATCCCCAGGTGCCCGCTTCAGGGTAGGACACAGTGCTCTGACCATGGCAGAGTATTTCAGGGATGATCTTGGCCAGGATGTTCTTCTCCTTGTCGATAATATTTTCCGTTTCATCCAGGCCGGCATGGAGTTATCCGGCCTCCTGGGAAGACTTCCTTCCAGGCTGGGGTATCAGCCGACCATGGCAACAGAGCTTGCTGACCTCGAAGAGAGGATCGCCAGTTCAAGAAAAGCTTCAATTACCTCGATCCAGGCTGTGTATGTGCCTGCGGATGATTTGACCGATCCTGCAGCCACAGCAACGTTTGCCCATCTTTCTGCAAGTATTGTTCTTTCCAGAAAACTTGCCAGTGAAGGCTTGTATCCGGCTATTGATCCGTTGCAGTCGCATTCGATGATGCTGGATCCCCGTATTGTCGGACAAAAGCATTATGAGGTGGCTCAAGAGGTCAGGAAAACGCTTGCAACTTATGAGGATCTTAAAGACATTATTGCCATGCTCGGTATAGAAGAGCTTGCCCGGGAAGACAGGAAAATTGTCTATCGGGCGAGAAGACTTGAACGTTTTATGACCCAGCCTTTTTTCACCACCAAACATTTTACCGGACTTGACGGGAAAATGGTCGATCTTGCTGAGACCATTGCAGGTTGCGAACGGATCCTTAATGATGAATTTTCAGAGGTAGCTGAAAGTGCTCTTTATATGATTGGGCCGATCAGCGAGGTGAAAATAAATGAAGAGCAGAGTGCGGTATGAATGAGTCCGGTATCGACCTGAAAATATACCTGCCGTCAGGCATATTTATTGAGCAAAAGGTTATGAAGGTAAAAGGGGAAAG
>JAQYVF010000167.1 GCA_030145625.1 Desulfocapsa sp.
CAATATCAGAGGTTGAATTCTCTGGGCATTGCTTCGGTCCAAAAGCAAACAGGCCCTTTACTTGTTTTCAAGTAAAGGGCCTGTTTTATACTGGCTGGGGGACAGGGATTCGAACCCCGATAAGCGGAGTCAGAGGTAGTTCTTCGATACGCAATATCGGGTAGATAGGTGATGCTGATATCTAAAAACACATTGTAATGTATTGTAAATAAAGTATATAATGTCGTGACACAGTGTCAAGTGTAATAAAAACAATATGTTATGTATCATGACATCTGGAGAAACGCAAGAAATTCTAAAACTACTCTCTTGATTTTCTCCTCAACGTTTTTTGTTTTCTCGCAGTTTCCTGGCTTCATCGCCAACGAAGTCATGGGATACGTTGGTGTATATTTTGTTTGTGGTTTCTATCGATGAGTGTCCTAATATTTTTTGCAGTGCGTGGGGGTTCATTCCTCCCTGGGCAGCCAGGGTTGCGAACGTGTGTCGCAGGATATGGTGGTTCACCGATTTTGTTATCCCTGCGGCCTTTGTTGCCCGTTTCAGTGGTTTCCATATCGTTGAGTATGGCTTTCCTGTCTTTTTATTGATTGTCAAAAAACCTTCCAACTGTATTGACAGCACTTTATCCATCTCCTCCTCGAACCGGTCAGACATGAAAGGTACCGTTCTGTATTTGCTTCCCTTTCCGATGAACGTCATGGTGCCGTTTGCCTCGTTGATATCTTCAACTTTCATGTTAAGTGCTTCTTCCACCCGGAGGCCATGGTCGGCCATCAGCAGGAACGGAATCCTGTATTGATGGTCCAGGTGCTTGTATATGGCATCCACCTGTCGCTGGGTTAGCGGCTGCTTAGGACGTGATACCGTCTTTTTCCGTGGAAAGCGTGGCAGGGTGAATCCGAGCGGCTGGCAGTGTCCATGCACGACAGCCCACTTTATAAGTGATGAAAAATAGTTAAAGTGCTTGTTTATCGTTGTCGGACTTAGCCCTTTTTCCAGCAGGGTGTCTTTGAATTTATTACACAGGGCCAGGCTGATCTGTGCCGGCTGCAGGTTCCCAAACCAGGGGATGAAGTAGAGATCTATCGAAAACCTGATATCCCGTATAGTCCTGGGAGACGCCTCTTTTTTGTACCAGGTCAGGAACGGCACCACGAGGTCTTTTATCCTGGGCGCCATCGTCTGCACCTCGTCAGGCCTGGTCTGCACGATGGACGAGGAGAAGATAAAAGCCTCTTCGTAGGTTCCATGGAACGGGAGCCGTTTACGTGACTTTCCCCGCCCTATATCAATATACCACCATCCAGGGCCTTTTGTCGGGTGCGGTCGGATACTCATTTCATTATTATTTTGTTGGAGAAGGTTGAAACTGTGGTCTGTCCCCTGTTTCTGCCCAAAATACGAGCAATCCGCATGCAGTGTGGTGTGGGGGCTGGAGTTTAGAGACCTCCGGCTACCCGATTAGGCATTTACTCTTTATCAAAGCTATCCACAATGATAGCGCCCATAGAAGCAGGCATGGAAATTACTATTAGCCGTTTAAATGCGATAATTGTGTCTGTAAGTAACGGGAATTTATCTATTGAAAATAGAACTAGTACAACAACTATTGCTGTAATTGTATAAGTAATTGCTATACGACACAAAAAAACAGGGATTCTGTTTTTAATATTGCCTTGGAATACGCTTTCATATGCGAAAAATCCTAAGAATGAAATAGATAGAACAAATACCATTAGTAGATTTGTTAAAGGAAGTGTCTCGCCTAGGATCCAAGCCTCTTCAGAGAACGAAATTGGAACCGCTAAAGCAAAAGCACCAATAGCAACTTGACTTGCATCCTCTAAGTTAAAGCTTAAGTTCATTTTATATGCCCCACTAACGATTTACATCACCAGCCAGCCACCGAATGAGCTGAAAAAATAAACGAGCCTCTTCTGGTCTGGTGAATGTGCTGGTTCGGCTATTTGTTCCGATTGGTTCAACTCGTCAACTTAAGGATAAAAAATTGCCCTCTGTCCCGTTCAACAACCTTACAGGTTAGGCATAAGCCATTTTTGGGCAGTATCCATATCTCGAAATATTTCAATTTCAAGTGGGGAACTTTTTGGTTCACTTAAAGCCTGAAAAACTCGGGCCATGCCATAGTCAATATCCTTTGGGGCCACGAATGCGACTTTTTCACCCTCTTTTCTAGTTGCAATCGTCTCCGTTCGTTTTACGAGCACTTCCATTTCTTGACTCGAAATAGGTGCTAAAGTTCCCAACATGAAATTCCATAATGCTAACTTCGACGGTTTCTCATTTAAATAGAAAATACGAGTCTGTTCCCATGCTTCATCAAATGTTATTTCACCCTCAACCGTAAAAATGGTTAGGTCTATATCAGATTCATATGATTTGGTGATTTTCGCCATTTTTATTTATCCTATCCTTTTGCCGAACAAGTTATTATCCAGAAACTGGATATCCTTCCAGCTGAAGACGATTAAATAGGAATTCTCCGGTTAACCATCTAGTTTCTAACTGGATATCATTCATTATATGATACGCAAATGGGGCAGATTTGTTTAAGTATATCTTTCGCTGTAATAATAGATCTGCCCCTTTTCTTTGCGGCCTTAGCTTATTCCGTTTCGGGAATGATTGGTGGAAAACTAAGTGTTTCTCCTGGCGACACTCGGCGGAACTTGTCAAGACCGTTGTAGCTTGGTTGGTAGGCATTCGCGGTCCCTCCTACGACACTATCAAGTTCTTCATCCGTTCGTTCTCCTGATGTCTTTAAGACCTCATGGACATCTTCAACCTTGCAGGGGAATCCCGCCTCTTTTGCAATCTGCTCAAACCCTTCATTACCTGCACTGTTAAGTTTTTCAAATAACTCCGGATCGTTGCTTGCTTTCGTGAGAAGCGCTTTGGCGTTTTCTATTGACATGTCTTTTGCCTTCGTTGTTTCGTGTTTAAACAGTTGCTCTCACTAGTCGTTCATTGTTGTTATTTCTTCGTGTTACAGGCAACTAGGAGGGGAATACCCAGTTGCCTGTCGGTATTTTTACCTGTTTTTAAGGTTTATTAATGTGTCAGGTAAACTATCTGTTCTTGGCTGTCGATAGCTTTTGGATACTATCAACCTAAGATTGGGCCTCGGAGTCTCTTTTTGCCTGGGCAGTTGCTCCAAGAGATAAAAGCAGATCTTCCATTCGTTCCATCCTGTCTGCCATTTCTCTGTTGTCTTTCCGCATTGCTATTACATCCTCCTTAATTCCTTCCATTTCCCTCTCCATCTGTACTGCTTTATCAAATGCCCTGATATTTGCTGCAAGGACACCCCTGTAAATGGTGTTCGATTCCAGAACTCTGGTTGTGGCTGTCAGCATTTCTGATATCGTCCAGTCGCTGTCTGTCGGTGAGCTGATTTCTTTTTCTTGTCGCTGGTGAGCTGATTTCTTTTTTCCAGACGATGGTTCGATTGATTCAATAACGGTCCCATATTTTTTCTTTGAAAATGGTTCTCCGTTGCCGTCTCTTAGCCAATCAATATTGCATCCAGTTACTTTTGCTATCTTTTTAATGTTTTCTTCTAACGGTGCATCTGTCTGTTTTTTCCATCTTGATATAGTCACCTGGTTAACATCTAGTAGGCTTGCCAATATGTTTTGCTTTATTTTTTTCACATGCAAAACATGTTGGAATCTTTCAGAAAATGAATTCATGGCGCACCGTATGCTAATTTTTTATTTGCATCTATGCTAATTTATGTGTAATTAATTAAGCATGGATGCTAAACAAATAACACGAGAGCTAAAAGAAAGTGGGTCGCCAGTGCATGTTTTGGCTAATAAGCTGCTGGTTACCCCTTCAGCTGTTAGCCAAGTGATACATGAAATTCGCAAGACCCCCCGTATTCAAGAAGCAATCGCTTCAGCCATTGGGCGTTCTGTGGATGAGGTATGGCCGCCAGAGAAAGAGGCGGCATAGACTTTCCCGTCCCCTGAACGCAACAAGGGCATTGTTTTGGTTGGCACCAATAATGCTACAGGGGACGGGAAATTTTTGCAAGTAATCGCCTGTAACATGGCAAGATTTCTGAATCTTGTCTGATCTAACCATAACAAACAGAGAGAGGGAAGTTGTGATACAACGCGAGTCGAAACCTGGTAGAGACTACGAAATCATGGATGCTGTTCTGAAACGCGGGGATGCAGTTGAGCTGGCACGGCAGTTGTCTTGCTCGCCTCAACTGATCCGTTCCTGGTGTCGTGCTCCTGAAACAGATGATGATTTCTCCACGGGTAAGTTCGGTCCTCTTGCCCGTCTCCGTACTCTGATAGCCATGATTAAAGACGACGATGGTCTTCCTGATCGTGCGTTCCCAATCGGTCAATATATAGCTCGCCAGCTTGGCGGTATTTTCATTGCGTTGCCAACAAAATCAAGCTGTGCAGATTCCGAACTGATGAACAGAGTTTCAAATGTTCTGAAAGAAACTGGACAGGCAATTGAAGAGGTACGTATTGCCTGGTGTGAGAACTCCCCGGGAAAGATAGAGCCGAAAGAAGGGCTTGTTTGCCGCAATGAGATAGATGAGGCCATAGGCGCTTTGGTACTGCTCCGCGACTGGCTTGATCTTAAAGAAGGCATGTGAATCTGACGAGTGAGGTTTGCATTATGAGTGAGATATTAGATCGCCTGGATCGCATTGAAAAAATGCTGCAACAGTTGACGCTTGGTTCAACACCACAACCGCAATACAGCTCTGGTGCTGCCCACCTGATAAGCCTCGCAAAGGTTGATCCTAAAGCAGCCATTGCTGAAGCAAAACGACTATCCAGGGAAGATACCAGAAAGAGGCGTGAGGCTAAAAATAAGAAGCGCCAAGGTACCTGACTGTCATGATCAGCCGCAAATATAGGAGCTTGTGTTTTATGTTTGATAAAATAAATATTGAATCTAATGAACTTGTTCTCGGTTTACTAGCCGGAGCGTGCATCATTGGTGTGATCTGGATCTTTATCTTCACCCTGGCCGAGGAGGCGTCAAAGCCCGCTGCGCACCCGGCTTCCTATGCAGTACTTCACTCTTCTCCTTACCTACCTCTTCACACTCCTGACCAGGGAAGCGCCACTCATGTGAGCCTAAGCGGGCCGGTCCCTGGTCTCTTTGTGGAGGAGATACGATGAGTGAGACAAGCTCAATAGAAAAAAATGAACATACTGCCCTTATCGTTTTGCGTCAGCATGTTGGATATCTCATAGATGCAGCTGTCCAAGTGAGTGATGGGGTATACAGTGTTCCTGCTCCTGTTATAGATTCACTGCGTAATCAACTGAACAATGGATGCAATCGCTTTGTCTGTGTCAAGTGCAATAAAGAAATAGACCAGGTAGACGCTGAACGCGTTGGCCTGGTTTTTTATTGCCCTGGTTGCCTGGAGATGCGGCAGGAAGAAACCCCACCTGTTCCAGCGTGATTGCCATGCCACTCAGACACACACACTCCCCCGTACCCCCTATTGCTGTTAGCCGACCAGAGAAAATATTACCCTTTTTGGGGCGGGTCCTTTCCAGCTTCCGAGCAACTATCGGGTCTGGCCACCTCCGTAGATCCGGCTATAGAAATATATGGTCTGGTTGGAAAATTGGAAAATGCAAGAGTATTTGATAACTGGCTGTAAAGGCTGAATGTTATCAAAATTATTTATATGACAGACA
>JAQYVF010000200.1 GCA_030145625.1 Desulfocapsa sp.
AATCAGGAAACATCTCAACCATTCTGTCTTGCCTGATAGTTGACCTTGCCCTTGGCATCCCCTCAAGAAAACGAAAAATAGGTATTTCTACCTACATGAAATTTTTTATGATATGGTTTACTAAATAGTAATTAATGTCTGGAGGTACAAAACAAAAAATCCCTTAAAACGCCTTAGTCTCAGGCTGTACGCCTCGTTACTTTTGCCATTTTCTGCTCCATGATTTAGCCCATTAGAGGACATTATTTGTAGCAGATTTTCCACTTAACGGTTTGTTCTAATTTTCGAGGCCACTTCTGTAATGAATATAAGGGATCTTCTGTTGGCTATGTCTGATTCTACGTTCATTCAACTCAACAAATCACCCGAAGGAGTATCTCGTGTATTCATTTGATTTCGCTTTTAATCTAACTACAGTGCTGGGAATCACGGTAAAGCTGGTAATCATTCTTGCCATCGCTATTACTTTCAATATCATTCAGAAAAAGATGATTCCAAGGGCAATAATAGCTGGTACCCCAAAGACCCGGGAAGAATCACATGATCAATTAGTCACCCGCACCAAAACAATGGCATATTTCATTACCAAAATTGTCACGACTATCATCTGGATCATTGTCTTTGTGATGGTTCTGGGTGTTATTAAATTTAATATTGCCCCTTTACTGGCGACACTCGGTGTTGCCAGTCTGGGACTTGGTTTTGCTATTCAAAACATCATTCGCGACTACCTCCAGGGCTTCTTTATTATTATGGAGGACTGGTACCGAATTGGTGATTGGATTACCATTGCAGGTATGGAAGGCGAAGTTGAGGAAGTAAGTCCAAGGCGCACAGTTTTACGAGAAATAAATGGCACAATGCATGTAATACCCCATAGTGAGGTAAAAATTGCCAGTAATCAGACCAGAGACTGGGCGAGGATTAATCTGTATGTAACGGTGGCTTATAAAGAGAATATCAGCCATGTCTATCAAGTTATTAATAGGGTGTGTCAGGAACTGAAAGATGATCCCGATTTTGGAACGAACTTAACAACGATTCCGTCTGCGATGCGTGTTAGCGATCTTGGTGATCATGGCGTTGACATTTGCATTCGTGGCCTTACAAAACCTGGAGAACAGTGGGGGTTGACCGGAGAATTACGCAAGCGAATCAAGAATCGTTTTGATCGGGAAGGTATCGAGATTCCCTGGCCTCACACCAAAGTCTATTTTGGAAACACGCCAGACATATCAAGAGAAGATAAGATTGCCACATCGAATATCTGACATTATCAAATAACTCTTAGCTTAGCCCTTCTACTGTATACGTAATAGAACAACATGATACAATTCCAACTACCTACATTCCCAAAACCCCAATCTTCTCCACAGCCTCTCACCGACCAAAATGGTAGCAACAGGGGACGGACCACGGTTTTTCTTACTCCCTTAATAATAATTATGGTTTGTATCTTGTTGTCTACATAATTACGCCGAGGTTGAGTGAGCCAGTGACAAGCAATATGACTCACTCTTTAGACTTTAAGAGAATCTGATATGCTGAAGGTAAAAAATTCACTTTTGAACAAGCTTCTGCTAAACATATATCATCGAAAAATCCCCCCACATAGCCTTGCTCCCCCATATCTGCATAAATAATAGCTGTTAACTCGCGGCTCAATTTATTTGTTGGATATATGGGAGTTGTTATAGGGTAAACGATGGTCTCGTTATTACATTTAAAAACAATTGTTGAGCCGATAAAGTCAATTGAAAGTAAGTATTTTGTATCAAAATTAATTGGTTGCGTAAAATATACAGCCGAAGGGGTTTTCGATGACCCAGTACTGTTGTTTAATCTAATGACAACAGCCCTAGCATATAACTTGCCCAAGAATAACTGAAGGCGAATATCTGCAAAGACGTTGCCTTCCCAGTTGTTGTAGCTGCTTGAGACGTCATAAGTGTCATTATAAAAAAAACCACCTATCTTTACTGCAACAGCACACCCTGGAGTCGCATAACTATTGCCACTAATTGATACCACCGCCCTGATATGATTAGTAATATTTTTCTCCACCACATGACATTGGCTCTCTAGCCAGGAGTTAGCACCATACAGGTCCAGCCACAATTGATCATCTCTGATTTCACCACTCTGGCAATCTTGCCATTTTGACAAATCGATCTGGTTTCCACTAAAATTGTCATAATATGGTGATGCGGCAGAGCTAGTTGAAGCCAAGCAAAAGCATATAAAAAGTGAAAATGATATTTTATAAAACATTAGCTTATCCCCCTAAGTGCTAAATAAAAAAATCCTGATTACCTTAAGCTAGCGCCATTCTTGTCTGTCCCTGTTTGTTCTACCGCCATAGCGACCGATTAACAAATTATGGGATTGATTACATTGTCACCACATCAGTACTATAAGAGATCGAACAACCATAGAATGTTATGTTTGAAGAGATTGGTGGAGTGATAAAATCACCATTGTTATCTGCAAGCTGCACAAAATAACGAATGGTATAAAAATATGTATCTGTTTCAATGATCGGATAAGTAATTGAAGAACTGGAGATTGCATTGATAGCAGTGCTCTGGCCTGATGTTGTCATATCAATAGGGGAAATCATCTCTTCTGTGGTTATTGAAGTAAATTCTCTCCGATAAATTTTCACACTTGTGTTGTTTCTTGTGTTTAGGTCCGCATCATTATCCTGGATATAACATGTAACTCCTAAAACTTTTGAACCATCCGGTAAATCCAAATCTGTTGATATCCCAGATGAATCAGTCTCAGATAGATTTGTTATCCGATAACCTTGTCCTGCAAGGTAGGTATATCCTAACTCAGCGCCTGGGCTCTGGAATCCAGGCCTAAATTCCCCGGCAGAAATGTTTTGGGTGAATGTTTTGGTCTCAATCTTAACTTTACTTCCACCAAGAGGCACCACTACGACCTTATCATGTGCATGTGTAGTGAATGAGGACAGGGTGATTGTTAAACAAGCACACAACGTGCCCAACAGGTGTGATTTCCTCATGATAACCTCTCATAAATTCAAGTTAAGTGATAGAACAATACGGAAAGAACAATGGGTGCTAACAAATAAGAGAAAAAGAAAGGGGCCTTTTAATGGGTGACCCATTTTTATGTTTTGTCCTCTCAGTAACAACGCCAAGAAACTCTACCTAGAAAACAGCAAAAAAAAAGCCGGGATGCATTAAATTTGCAACCCGGCTGACTGTTATAGCCCCGTAGCTTTCCGTCCTTTGATCGCTCAAAGTTTGGCTTTTTATTTAAACTAAAAAATGAACCGCCATTTACCTGACCACATATAGATTAATTTTGCTATAGATATAACTACCTGTTTGCACGTTTTATTTAGAAATAATTTTCAGAGAAACCCAGTGGCAACATCAAGCAATGACAGATATAAAAAATCAGAGCTCCTTAAGCACCAGCTAAATCATAAGGATTTCAAGACGCGGAGGTCTCTTGATTCGTAACCATATCTTGCAGCATGGTGTTACTGGTCGCAATCCATGGGATCAGATAGCTGCTAATTCGTGTTACTGAAAATCATGTCAACAGCTTTATTCGACCATAGACGGTCATAGACGACCATAGGAGGTCATAGGCGGTCATAGAAGAATACCGTAAAAAACATACTGTACACTCTCATCATATTCAAAAAATGAGTCTTTTTTTGAAAGAGATTTTTTCCTTTGATGAGAGCAGATGGCATACACAGATCTTCAAATCCAGGCATTTCGCGACGAACTTACAACCTTGCGTGATG
>JAQYVF010000177.1 GCA_030145625.1 Desulfocapsa sp.
TGTTAACTTTGAAGATACCGTCAAAGCAGGTAATACCGTCAAGAAGGGGGATATGCTTGGCTATTTCCTGTTTGGCGGTTCGGATTTTGTCATGCTGTTTCAAAGCAAGGTTGACTTTAAGCTGACCGTCCCTCAAGACAGCAAAAGCACATATAAACACGTTTTGATGGGTGAAAAATACGGCGAACTCACAACAAAATCTAAATCTCGGTAAGAAGCAGGAGAAACGCAACGGCCGGCTCAGAACCAAAAGCAGTTACGAACTTAGATCTATTGTTGTAAAGATACCGGCCAACCAAGGCATCCAGCCGGACACGGGCTAGCGCCCGCGCCGCTGATGCTTGCCGTTAATCGCGACACGAAGTCGCGTTTTTATATGTGATCCCGCACTGATACATCGTGCGCAGTCACCCGGCATGTTCCTGCCGGTATCCTAAGGAGGCATGCTGCCGTTGCGCTGATGACGGGGTGTGAAGCCCTCCTGACAATGTACCGAATTGGGAGGAAATCGTGAGATGGAATCCCCTCCGGGAATTCCACCCGGTTAAGGGCTAGGATGGGACAATATGGCGAGAGTAGGCAAAGGACTTTACGCGTCGTCAACGAGCAACAGACCTACGGGAATTAATAGGTCAAGGATGCGCTTCCATGAGTTCGCGCATGTTGGAGAGGTTGCAGGTTATTAACGTCCCTGCACGGAACCCAATTTCTTACCGGCGTCCAAGTTCCGCCTAAGTTGTCCGTTAAGGTAAAGACGAGGAACGTGGCACCCCAGGTCCTTCGCTCGGAATATTGAGCAGGCTAACCGTAAGGCAAGCTATCGGAGGTCTGGATCGAGAAGTTATGAAAAAGCGAAGGTCTCATTGTAATGATGGGAATATCGGGTGAAACATTCCTGACTCCGTAAGGAGGCTGAAATTTAACTGGTGGCTCTTCACGAGGAAATAGTCCGAATCAGTGGCATAAGGGAAAGCTAGAGACGGCCTCACGGCTGGGGCGCCCTTAGGCTTCGGCTACATTGACAGTCTATGTGTATCGTGAAGTAACTATAAATCTAATTACGGGAACCCCACTAAGGGGAACCTTTGAGCTGCTTGAGCCGTGTGATGGGAAACTATCACGCACGGTTCTTAGGGGGGAATGGAGCCGTAAGGCTCCTGACCTACCCGGTTATTGCCATTGCGAAGGACTGAATGTTTTACTTACGCTTCAAGTTGACCTTACTACTGTTTCTTCAAACCTTCGATTTAAAATTCCGTGACCATCCGTCTCAACCTCTTTGCTCGAGATCTTGTCAGAAATAGTTTTAACCTGACTGACCTTGCAACCCTTAATTATTGGCAGCGCTAATCTCGAATCCGAGATTAAACAATAGTCAGTTACTATCTTGCATGACGCCTAACAGTTTTAGCTATGGTGATTTTGAAAACAGCAAAATTACACACTTGATTGCAGGTCAAAGTGCTTATTGTCACGATCAGTTACACATAAATTTGTACTTTTTGCTTTCACAGAATGAGCCTCATGGGACATAGGGGGGGGCTTGGAAAAAGTTGACCATTGTGTAGGGTTGCCATCCCGGTCAAAGCCAAGGTCATTCATTAAGTGCGCACTCAAATTATAACTATCGATCAAATTTTTCCGGTTCTGCCTTCTGACTATACATTTGACAAAAATCTTTTTGAGCCACTTCTGGAAAAAGACGTGCCTAACGCAAGTCATCGCAACACTGCCTTTCCTTAACAAGAATTTCATGATCTCACCTCCTAGTTGACTTAGGCTAAAGGATAAGGTACCTCTTTGCATAAGAGAAACGAATATTTCTTATCTTATCTATTCGTGGCGTTAATAGTAAAAGAGGAAAGGCAATGGATTTACCTACTGACGTTCTGAGAACTTTTGTGACAGCAGCAGATAGTGGAAGTTATACGGATGCTGCCGCTATAGTTCATAGGACACAATCCGCTGTGAGTATGCAGATAAAGCGATTGGAAGAACTTTTAGGGAGATCTCTTTTTATACGGAATGGCCGAAAAATGACTTTGACCTATGAAGGTCAGAATCTGCTGGTCTACGCGAGACGTATTCTGCAAATTCACGATGAGGCAGTCTCATCTATGAAACGACCTGAGATTTCAGGGAAAGTTCGATTGGGGGCACCGGATGACTATGCAGAACCTTTACTACCTATTCTGCTATCTCGTTTTGCTAAGACGCATCCTCAGGTCCAAGTTGAAGTCACCTGTCAGCCTTCGGCTAATATGCTACAACTGTTTGATTCAGGTCAATTGGACTTGTTAATTAACAGTAATAGCGACGTGCCGAAACGTGGAGAGACAATATGCCGAGATCATCTCGTCTGGATCACATCATCAAAACATCTGGTTCACGAGTTAGATCCAGTCCCTCTTGCAGTATATAATTGTGGCTGCATATACCGTGAATTAGCAATTAAATCTCTCCAAGGAGCTAACAAGAACTACCGTATTGCTTATACGAGTCAAAATACGACGGGTATAATTTCGGCAGTAAGAAGTGGATTGGCAATCACAGCTTCCGGGAAAAGTACAATACCAAATGACGTTAGAGTACTTGGCCAATCTGATGGTTTTCCTGATCTTCCCTCTATTGTAATCACTCTTATAAAATCTAAAAATTCAATAACTCAAGCTGCAGATGTTTTAGCAAATTATGTCGCTGAAAGCTTTAGTGAATTGATGCATCTTAATGAGAATGCAAATACCAGTAAAATCAATCAGAAGTAAATCTGACCCAAAAGGTATATTCTGACCTTCTAACTACTTATTTATGAACCAAAATTTTATAGAATTTGATTCATTTCTTGATACTCTTAAGACAACGGATACTTGCAGCAGGTTTCATGGCAAAATTTCACAACAAAGAAAAACATGAGGTCAAGTCTACTTTTGGCTTTTGTTGGTTGTTGTAGGCCATATGGTATCTAATTTAACAAAAAACACCCCGGATGAATCGGGGGTTATCCCGGCAATATTGCCACGCCTAAGATCTGAATTTCTCAAACTGTCTTCTGGCTGAGATGTCTCTGTATATACAAACCGAACCAGACTAGCTTTTAGGATCAGACCATTCACCGTGACTGACGATAAAGTTGTCAGGCACCATGGAAGACAACACAGTTATATCATTCATCGCAAAACGGGAAAAATGCTCCATTTCTGTAGTGTCGAGATACAAGATAGTACTTTCGTAACAGTGCAGATAGCAGAACTTTAATCAGCTAATCTCATCTTTTGTTTTGGAACATCGTCGAGATAATTTTTGTCCGCTGTAATATTTCATCTCTCGAAATATTCTGATCTTGTAAGTCACACGAATTGGTCTGAAGGGAATGGAATAGTAATTAGTAATAGTATCCATTTAGTGGAAAATCGGCCGGAAATTTATGCGTTTTAGCTTAAAACACATCGTAGATGATTCTAAATGGCGGCTATTAGTAACACTAGTACCCTATCCCTAATGCTGAGAAGAAGTCTGGGTGTAAAAGAAACATATGGTCAATGGAGGTGAATACACCTTCGCGTTACACTTGTCGGAATCTAGACCAAGGGGAATTGAGTGGTCTTGTTATTTGTCAGGTATTGTCGTATAATTAACCAATATTTGATCACTATACGTTAAAGCCAAACCTTCCGTAAGGTAGGGACGGAAAGCCACGGATCTAAAAAGATAGCCGGGTTGCCTTGATAAAAAGGTGGCTCGGTTTTTTTTTGTGTCCTCATATGGGTTCTGTGTAACATTTTGTCAAGTTCTTTTGCTACTGGGATAACAGGAGGATACATAATGAAAACGGGATGCCAGTTGTGGTTTTGCTTCAAACTAGAGGTGCTCGAAAAAACGAAAATCCAATACATTTGACAAAAAGGGGGGGAAGTAGGGGCAAGAAAAAAGGAATAGAGATTTCTCTTAAAAACATAACTTCATGATGGAGGAGGATAGATGAAACTATTTGAATGGATGGTCATGTTTTCCGTTGTGGTCTTCTTTGTGGTGATGCCTACGAGTTGGGCTCAGGGTAGTCCTCCTGAGACGAGGGATTGTGATAATACGATTGATGCAAATGATTACAATGCTCGTCTGGATTGCAAGACGGAGAACGTGAACAGTGCGCTCTTTGGTTTCGTAGATAGGGTGATCGAGCTTGACCAGTTGCGTATATCCACTGACCGACCAGGCCTGTTTACGGAAGACCAAAAGAATAATCTTCTTACAGTTCGTGAGCGTGCGCAAAATGCGAAAAATCGAACGAATGCTGCGAAGGGATTCAAGGGGGCGGTTAAAAAACAAAAGTCGCAAGATGAAGATTGTTACACCAAGGAACTAGACAACGGATCGGGTGACGGTGACGGCGTATGCGAGAAGAACGAGACCTGCGAGGAGGTTATCGGTGACAATATCGGCGACGATGATGGCGAATGCTCCATGAAGGGAAATGAGAAGGAAGTCTGTGTACAGGTCTGTCAGCAACCCTTGTTAGATGATGATGAGAATTATGATCCAGAGGCGTTAAGCGATATGGAAGAGGAACTCACTGAACTTGAAGAATCGCTGAACAATGCCGGGCTACAGGTTGAGATGCTAATGATGGTGGAAAAGGAGGTTTGGGAGCAAGGGGTATTGTATGAGGCTACTCTTTCAGATTCATGCGGAGATTTCTCTGATAATTCACTTTCCTGGTGGACTTTTGGAGTGTTACAAGGTCTTCAGGTAGTTAAGAACGTCGCTTCCGGGGCTTTTAATAGTTGTTCTGTTGTGTGTAATCAGGATGCCTTTGGCTGGAATTGCGAGGCCGGTTGTCTCGCCCTTGCCATTGTATCGGGTGCAGCAGACATCATCTACGATGGCGCTGATCTCGGGTTCAAAGTGGGTGGCGAGATTGACGCGGCTGCCCAGATGGAAAAAATGGCCGAATGCATCCAAGAAAATAAAACTAACGTAACCAGCATTAAAGACGATGTTGTAGATCTGAAAATAAAAGCGAAGGAAACTGGTGATTCCTTAGTGAGGGTAGAAGAAGAGTTGGCTTTATTGAAGACCCTCCTGGAACAAAATCAAAGTCTTCTTTTGACTCCGCATGGCCAAAAAGACGGCTTTCCGTTAAATGATTGAAATGTGTTGATGGGAGGAAGTCGTCGACTAA
>JAQYVF010000052.1 GCA_030145625.1 Desulfocapsa sp.
AGTCATTACCTCAATCGGATTACCGAATCGCATCAGCGGGCAACTGTGCTCAGTTTTAAAGGACTTGCCTTTAACCTGGCCTATGGCGTGATCGGAGTGCTTTTTGCGGGTTTGATGCAGGAGTTACGAAAGAGTGTGGCAACTTCTCAGCCCGAGCTTGCCCTTCCTCTGCTTGAGGCCCGGGCCTTTCGTGAAGCCATTGCCTGCTTTCCCTGGTATACCCTTGTCATTCTGGGCCTGATTCTGTGTTTTAGCGCCTGGTCACTGAGAAATTCTGAAGTGCATCGTAAAATCGGCTGAGCAGGGAAATACAATTCCCGGCTGCAGGAGAGAGAGTTTCCTGCTGAAGAGAAATGAGAAAGAAGTGGCTTGCTTGGATAGGTTGGGGAACTCCCTGCTGTCCCAGGTATGGCATTACCGCTGCCTGATTTCCCAAGGAGTTGGCACCGGAAAAGCATTAGACATATGGTTAGGAAAATAGTAATATTTTGCATATCCAACGGATATGTTTTTTTCCTATTATTGAAATTCTCCATTACTGTCGATACTATTATGTGGAATGAACGAAGAAACCATCATCGTCGTTTTCTAGATTACCTCCTGGAAATAGAGGGGGAGATGCAAAATGGTCAAGTATTTCAGGAAATGGCCACTCTGGTCAATATCTCTACAGGGGGAGCACTATTTACAACCCTCTACAAGGAACGTTATTTCGTTGGGCAATCCTTGCAGGTCAATCTTTTTTTATCAGAAACGCGAGATGTCAAGGGGGGGATGAAGACCATGGCCCATGTCATCCGCATTAGTGAAAGCAAAGAGAATGAATTGCCCAATAGCATAGCACAGGCCAATATTTCAATACATTTTACTGAACCCTTTCATCTTATTCGGTAAGGGATTAGGACGGAAGAGCGGCATGAGAACAAGAAAGCAGGAACTTAGCTTTTACAGAAGAATCAGGATTAGTCTGGGATTGATGGGAATTCTTCCATTTCTCCTGGCCATGTATCTGGTCTTAAAAGAAGTGGGGAAACCGAGCCAGACTATGGTACTGAGTGCGGCCCTGGTTCTCTTTAGTATCCTCATGGGCTTTGTTCTGTTGCGTAAATCCTCGGATCAGCTTGCCTCCTTGGCAAGAAAGACATCTCTCCCCGGACCCGGGGATATTCCCTTGCCTCTTACTGTGGATGTTGATGGTGAGCTAAAAGATATTGCCACAAATTTTAATGTCGTGGTTGAACAGCTTAACCAGGCTAACCGGGATATACAGAGTCGGAGTTTCCAGCTCCAGGAATTTGCCGGCAATCTGTCCGATTCCTATGAACAGCTGGAACGAGAGAATCAGCTGCGTAACCATCTCTGTCGGTATGTCGGTAAGGATCTCGTTGAAAAACTCATGCTATCCAAAGATGGCCAACTGTTGAAAAACGAGAGAAAAATCGTTACTGTCATGTTTGCAGATATCCGTTCTTTTACAGCAATTTCAGAGCAGATAGAGCCTGAGGAAGTCCTTGCCATGCTCAATGAGTATTTTACCGCCATGGTGGATATTGTTTTCAAATATGATGGGATGCTTGACAAGTTGGTGGGTGATCAGATTATGGCGGTATTTGGTCATATGTCCAATGAAAGGAAGGGCGCCAGGGCTGCTCTACGGGCAGCATTTGAGATGCAGAATGCTGCTGCTGCTTTGATGCGGAAACGGGCCAAAGATGGGTTGCCTGTATTCAAGATCGGGATCGGTATTAATACCGGTAGTGCCATTCTCGGCAGTGTCGGGTCGGAAAACAGAAAAGATTATACAGTAATTGGAGATACCGTGAATGCGGCTGCCCGCCTGGAAAAACATGCAGGGGAGAGGGAAGTGGTTATAGGTGAACGCACCTGTAAACATATACCTCCGTCCATCTACACCGGCAACAGGCAGGAATTATACATGAAAAATCGTTTGGAGCCTGTTGTCTGCTATACTCTGACTCCGAAAAAAAAGAGAGTTGCCAAGAGAGTAAAGTCTGAGTCAAAGAAAATGCGTTTACCCCCTCTCCTCCAAGGTGAAGTTGTTTGCTGAAGGGAGGGAGCTATTTTTCGGTCTGCTCTCGTTTTTTGTTTTGCATTGTCTCTTCAATGGCTGTGAAGTTGAGGGTACTGTGTACCGTCATCAGGGGAAAGATCATGGCCATGAGAAAGATGTTGAGGACCGGGACAACACTGACCAGGGCCGGGAAAACACCCAATCGGAAGGATGGTGTGCTGTGGCTGCGTAACCAGTTGATCTTCCGTCCCAGACTCCAGCGCCTGCGAGAGGTCGGATAGTCCACAAACATGAGCGCAGAGTAGTAGGTATAGAGGAGAAAGACCACAATTTGCCCGATTCCTGGAATGAAGTTGGCCGCCAGTGCCGCGATGGTTACCAGGATTCCGAAACCGGCAATTTTCAACCCTTCAAAGAGATCAATAAGTATTCCCTTGATATTCAGAGCTGCATCTGCTTCAAAATGCTCACCTGCATGTATCTTTTCCGCTGTCGTACTGAGAAAGACGTAACCGGGAGAGGAGAGAGTGTAGGCAACGAGAAAGGCCAGATAAAAGGCGACGATACGGCTGATAATCAGAAAAAGCCATTTGACAACCATCCACCCTATATATTTCGTCCATCCCCAAATGCCTGCAGCCTCAGGCTGAGTCAGGAAGAAATTTCCAGTAAGGCCGTCCACAAAATCAACGGTGAGGAGGTAGCCTGCCCAGGTGAAGGCCATGGTCATCAGGATGAGGAATGCACTCCAGGCCATCAGGCGCTTGGAGCGCAGGATAAAGGCAAAGGAGTAGGAGAGCGGGATCCATTTTGCCGGTGCGGAGATTCTTGGAGTGTTGTTGTTATCCATGAGAGAGGTGTCTTTAGGGTGAGAGTTATAAGTGTAATGAAAAACAATTGTTGTATACAGTAGGACTTTTTGGGAAGGGAGTAAAGGGCGATGCTGTTCTTTTGCAGGGGGATATGATAGAGTCCTGTTGGTGTTCAGAACTATAAGTATTATTTAAGGAATCGGATTCGCATGGGAAAGAAACAGGACAAGGCTTTTGTCTGTATCGATTGCGGTGCGGATTTCAGCCGCTGGCTTGGACAATGCAGTGTCTGCAGAGAGTGGAACACGGTGAAAGAGGTGCGCCTGGGCAGGAGTAGTGTCGATCGTGCTCGCGGCTACAGTGGCAAACGTTCCACTGTGCAACTGCTTTCTGAGGTTGACCGCAGTCGTGCCGAAAGGATTTCAACCGGAATTGTAGAATTTGACCGGGTTCTGGGGCAGGGAATTGTCTGCGGTTCAGTGGTCCTTATCGGCGGAGCTCCGGGAGCGGGTAAATCAACACTCCTCCTTCAGGCCCTGGCCAATGGTGCTCATGCCGGAATACCTGTACTCTATGTCTCTGGAGAGGAGTCACCCCAGCAGATAGCTGGACGGGCCTATCGACTTGGCCTTCCGGTGGATAATATCAAGATGCTGGCAGAGACCTCCGTTGAGGAGATCTGCGTAGTGCTTGATGAGGAAAAACCGCAGATTGTGGTCATTGATTCCATCCAGGTGGTGCACACCAAGGGATCCGAATCTGCCCCCGGCTCCATTTCTCAGGTACGCGAATCTGCTGCTGCCTTGACCCAGTATGCCAAAGAGACCAATACTTCCATTTTTATGGTGGGTCATGTGACCAAGGATCATTCCCTGGCCGGTCCCATGACACTCAGTCATATCGTGGATGCCCAGGTAGTCCTCTCATCTACTGATGATGCCCGCTACCGGATCCTGCGGGCGGATAAGAATCGGTTTGGCAGTGTCGGGGAGCTTGGGTTTTTTGCCATGACCGACACCGGTCTCAAGGAGGTGAAAAATCCCTCTGCCATGTTTCTTTCACGATCCGGCAGTGAATCTTCCGGCAGTGTGGTAACGGTTATCTGGGAGGGAACCAGACCTCTGCTCGTGGAAATACAGGCGCTGGTTACTGAAAGTCAGTCTGGCAATCCCAGGCGGCTGGCAGTGGGCATGGATCAGAACAGGATCGCAATGTTGCTGGCAGTCCTGGCCAAGCACGGAGGGATGGGAACTGCCAGTGATGAGGTGTATGTCAACGTGGTGGGAGGAATACGGATCTACGAGACCAGTTCCGACTTGGCAGCGGTGATGGGTATTGTCTCCAGTTTGAGGGACAGGGTTATCCCCCATGACTCCCTCTACTTCGGTGAGATCGGGCTCAGCGGCGAGATTCGGCCGGTGGCCAATGGTGAGGCCAGGTTAAAAGAGGCTGCCAAGCATGGTTTCCGTCGAGCTGTAATCCCTCGGGCCAACGCACCGAAGCACGCTGTTGAGGGATTGGAGATTGTACCCGTATCCAGTCTGGTGGAGGCTCTTGAGGTATTTATTGGCTAGGAGCCTGTCTGAGAATGCCCTTTCTCCCCAACTCTTCGGAATTCTCAAAGAATAATGCTCGCAATATCAAACATATGGCTGTGCTTATTTTTTGAGAATTTCTCGCTTTGAGAAGAAATCCCTATTCTCGGACAAGCTCCTGGTGCCTGTCCTAACTGGTTAAAAGATGATGAGCAGAATGCTTTCTTTTTGTATAAAAACGTTTTGTTACGTTGGTCACGGTGAACAAGAGAAGTATAAATTTGAACAGAGAGGATTTCATGGATTTTAAAATGCATCTGGAAACTGCATGGCAGAATACGCTGCAGTTTATCGTCCCGGTCATTCTGCTGACCCTGGTACAAATGGTGGTGGCAATTTTTAGTCTGGGTATTTTGCTCCCTGTCACGACAGCCGGATATATGCAGTCCCTGCTTCTTGCCTTGCGTGATGGGCGTGAGCCAAAGATCGGTGATCTCTTCTCCGAGATGCGCCTCTTTCTTCCCCTCTTTCTCTTTGGGTTAGTGGCCATGCTGGCCGTGACTTTAGGGTTTGCCCTCTTCATTCTCCCAGGTTTTCTTGTTACCTTATTCATTGTTTTTGCCACCATCTATGTCGTGCCTTTGATGACGGATCAGAAAATGGGATTGCTCGATGCCCTGAAAGGATCTTGGGAAATGGCGATGAGAGAGCCTTTGGCGGATCAGATCATCCTTATGGTCCTCTACATGGTCCTTATTTCCCTGGGCAGCTCCATTGCTGTGGCCGTACTTTTTACTCAACCTCTGGCCACCTTTCTGGTGCTGTCGGTCTATGAAGAACGCCTCAATGGGAAACAGGATGTTATAGAACAGGGGCCTTCCGTTCCTCCCCCTCCTCCTACCGATAAAGAGGTGTAAAGGAGAGTGGAAAGTTTATAGGCCACCTTGCAAAATTGCCTTTTCGCCCAAACTCTTCGTCGTGAGAAAAATTTTATCCTTGGAATATTTAATATATGCCTGCGGTAAAATCTTTCTCATGCCTCGATTTTGAACGAAAATTCGAAATTTTCAAGGAACCTTATAGAGAAGGGAAGGGCTCGTAAAGGGGATGTAGATTGATGGAAATGCAAAAAGATGAAGTTGAAAAAGGTGTTGCTGAGATTCTGGGTTGGCAGCGTTTCGAATGGGAAGGGCATACGCTCTATGTCCAGCCAGATATCCCGGACTGGGTTGTTGTCTCTGGAGCAAGCGATCGGCTTCTTGGGGATGGAGAAAGAGGCACTGACAACTTTTATGCTCTGGATCGGCTGGTTGGTGCTCTGGAGGCAGAGCCCATACGTCCTTATCGGGGACGAGAATCGGCGCTGACGCTGGACCGTCTCAAAGAATGCTGGGTTCATCTTACCGATGCCTGTAATCTCAGCTGTCGTCACTGTCTCTTTGCCGCGTCTCCTACCAAAACAAGGAGCCTGGAAGCTGAGTGTCTGCAGGAGACAGTGGACCAGGCCCTGGCTTTGGGTTGCCGTCTCTTCTCCTTCACAGGCGGAGAGCCCTTCCTCTATCCTGATTTTCTTTCATTTTTGCGCAGCTTGCTGGAGGGAAACCAGGATGTCCATGTTGCAATTCTGACCAACGGTATGCTGTTGGACCGGTATCTTGATGAGCTCAAAGGAATGGATCATCTCCATCTGCAGGTGAGTCTTGACGGACTGGAGACTGCTCATGACAGATTGCGGGGTCACGGCAGTTATCGTAAGCTCATGGAAAATCTCAGAGCCCTTCAGGAGGCGGAGATTCCGGTTACCCTTTCAGTGGCACTCAGTCGTGAAAATATAGAGGATCTTCCGCAGCTGGTGGACGTGGCCGTAGAAGTGGGGGCCGCAAGTATCCACCTCCTCTATCACTTTATCAGGGGGAAGGGGAGCCGGGAGCAGTTTATCGATAGTGATACCATCTTTCCTCAGCTCCTTGCCGCCTGGCGGCGGGCAGATGAACTGGGACTGACCATCGATAATATCGAGACCCTGCGCAGCCAGGTCTTTTCTACCCCCGGCACCCGCTATGACCTCTCCAACACGGGTTGGGAGTCGCTGGCTGTGGGACCGGACAAAAAAATCTATCCGTCACCGGCCCTGGTTGGGATGAAGGAATGTGTCTGCGGCAGCCTGGATCAGGGCTTGGCAGAGGTCTGGCGCACGAGTCCGGTCCTGGAAGGACTGCGTCGGAGTTCGTTGATTGATTCTTCTGCCTATCAGCTCAATCCTCTTAAGTTTCTGGTGGGCGGTGGCGATATCGACCACAGTTTCATGCACAGCGGCCATTGGGTGGGACATGATCCCTATGTGGAACTTTATAATCGTATTGCCCTCCAGCTTATTGTTGATCAGGCCAAGCGCTACAGGAGTGGTGAAAACAGCGCGATCCGACTGCGTATGGGGGATGTCCGTTATGATTGTCCTGGCGAAGAAGCGAGTTCCGATGTGGCCTTGACCCACTGCAACTGTTTGATATCTCTGGCCTCTGACACTGGGCATAGTTCGGTTCGGGACTTTTATAGTCAGGCTGCATTGGCTGCCAATGAGGAGATTGTCAACCCCCTTGCCCCTGCTCAGGCCGAGGCGGAGTTTATTCCCAGTGAGACCCGTGAGCGTTCCTACGGCTGCGGCAGCCCGGTGACCGATGGTGCCCCGCAAGAGGGCGAGACCCTGGTTGATCTCGGATCTGGTTCCGGAGTTGAGTGTTTTATGGCCTCTTCTTCGGTGGGTCGAAGCGGTAAGGTCTACGGGATTGATATGACCGATGAGATGCTGCATCTGGCTAATGATACACGAGCTGAAGTGGCAACGCGTCTGGGCTATGACAATGTGGAGTTTCGCAAAGGATTTCTTGAGCAGATCCCCTTAGACGATGGGGTGGCGGACGTGGTCATCTCCAACTGTGTCATCAATCTCAGTCCTGACAAGCGGATGACTTATCAGGAGGTCTTCCGTATACTCAGGCCTGGGGGCAGGTTGGTGGTCTCGGACATAGTTACTGACACAGCTATCCCCCTTGGAATACGAAATAATGTTCGTTATCGTGGCGAATGTCTGGGCGGGGCCATGCAGCAGGAGGAACTGGTGAGCATGATGGAGGCGGCAGGATTTGGCTCCATTCGTTTTCTCAAGCGTTTCCCCTATCGACAGGTGGAGGGGATGGACTTTTTTTCTCTAACCTATCAGGCAGAGCGCCCTGTTGGTGTCGGGAAGGAAGAGGGGAAAGTGGACGTGGTCTACAGAGGTCCCTTTGGTGCCGTATATACTGAATCCGGCATCCTTCTGGTCAAGGGAAGACGCACCGCTATCCCAGCTCCAGAGGTGTCTTTACTGGATGATTCCGTCTTTGTCCTGGATGGCCAGGGAGCTGTGACTAACCTGGTGATGGAGAATTCCTGCTGTGCTCCGCAGGTCGAAATTGGTCTGGCTCGGAGTGGCTGCGACACCGATACCGGAGGATGCTGCGAGAGCAGTGAAGGGTTGCCGGAGAAAGAGCGGAAAGGCGAGGGCTGCATGGTCTGCGGTGAGGATGTGCATTATTTTACCGAGAATAGGGAGATGCGTTGTAGCTATTGCGGACGTGTTCGGTCTGCGAATGCCTGCTGTGAACAGGACCATTTTGTCTGTGACAACTGTCACCGGGAAAACGGAATCGAGGTGATCAAAGCGATCTGCACCAGCACGGAGGAGAAAGATCTTATCAATTTGCTCGAACTGATTCGCAGTCATCCGGCCATCCCCATGCACGGTCCGGAGCACCATGCCATGATTCCGGGTATCATCCTGGCCTGTTATCGAAACTGCGGTGGAGAGCTCAAGGGTGAGAGTATTCTTACCGGGATTGGACGGGGGGCTGATATCCCAGGCGGGGTCTGTGGCTTCTGGGGGGCCTGCGGGGCAGCGGTTGGCGCAGGAATCGCAGTGTCCACCATCCTGGCAGCCACTCCCCTTACTCCTGCATCCAGGCAGACTGCTCAGGGGTTCAGTGCAGAGATCCTGGCAGCCATTGCCCGTTACCGTGGGGGGCGCTGTTGCCAGCGCGAAACCTGGATTACCCTCACTGAAACAGCCAGGCTTTCAGCAGAGATACTGCCCGTGACCATGGAGGCAAAAGGAACAATCCACTGTGAACAGTATTTGAAAAACCGAGAGTGTATCCGCAAACAGTGCCCCCTCTGGGAAAACAGGGTGAAAACGCTGAAGCAGGAGTATCGTTTCCTCTCCCTGCCTTGAGGAAGGATTTTTTAAGAAACTCCATACCTGTTCAGGTTCGCAGTTGTTTTCCCCTGACATCTTTTGATGTTCTCACGATTCTTCCTGTTAATCTATCTTTAAAATACGCAGGTTCATATTGGAAACGGCCTCTTTTCGTTCCTGGGCACTGAGCTGATTGGAGATCATGGGAACCGTTATTTTCATGTTCCCTTCCAGGATAATTTTTTTGGTGATGGTCTCAAAGCCGGGTCGGGTGACGGTGAGGGTGTGGTCTCCTGGGATGAGCTCAACACCTTCAACAGGGCTTGTGCCGAGAAGTATCCCGTCCATCTCGACCATGGCCGGATCGGCACTGGTCTGAATCCAGACTTTGACTCTACTCTTTTTCCCATTATTCAGTCGATTATTGAGTTCTTTTTCTAAAGCAGGGATACCGGCGACAATGGCCTGCTGGTAGAGTTGCAGAAGATCATCTTCCCCTATCTCCGTTTGCAGGCTCCCTGTCTGCCGGAATTTACGGGAGGCCTTGCCTTCTTCCAGGGCAATGACATCTCCATTCACGGTATCCATGGCCTGCAGCATGACCCGAAGGTTGAGGGTAGTGAATTCGGCCTGATGTCCCCCTTGATTGACCTTTTGCTTGCTCGTGGACAGGGCCAGAAGGCTGCCTCGTATCAGGGCGTCACCGTCCAGGGAGCGGGCAGCATTGAAAAAGGTGGGGCCAAGGGGAGTGGGACGTTCTCTGGTGGCAAAGAGGGTGTTGGGGAGTGGGTCTGAGCCATCACGAAGCTGTAGTTGTTCGATCTGGCGGACAAAGTCCCGTCGATCAATGAGGGTAAAACCGGGTGAGGCCAAGAGGGATTGCTGAAGGAAATAGACTCCTTTTTCAGTAAAGGCCCTTGAGTTGAGTGGACCGGTGAGGGCTGTATCTGCAATTCCTCCTGTCTCGTCAGTAAAGTCGAGCATGATCACTCGCAGAGGACGGGCATGGGCTGACAGGGCAAGGAAGAAAAGGGTCAGGGCAGCAATGAGGCAGGTAGCTTTTCTATACATGGCATGCACCTCTTATGAGAGAAGGTTGAAAAAATGACTTTTTGAGATGGTACCCTTATGAATCCTGAAAGGCAAATGAAAATGATTTCAGTATGGGGGGCTAATCTGTGGTTAGAATTGCCTTCTTTTGCAAAAAAAGATATGCTTGAACGGTGAAAATAATTCAGGCCTGAGTTGGCTGAGTATGCATGTTGCTATCCCATTTAACAGGAGAAATTATCGTGAATTCATCTCTGCTTACCTCTGTTGCGGGGGCCTCTGTTCTGGCCCTGCTCCTTCCCGGCTGCTCCGCCTTCAGGATGTCCACAGAAGATGTCCATCCCGAAAACCTGGAGCATTACCGGGCCGACTATGATGCCTCGGACATGCGCAAGATCACCACTGCTGTGGTTAATAATATTTTGGCCAGTCCCTTCCTGGCCCAGCAGAGTTCACCCCCGATAATGACCATTGCAGGTGTTGAGAATCGCACCCGTGAGTATGTGGATACCAAAAATCTCACAGATCGGATGCGGACCATGCTCCTGAAGAGCGGTAAAATGCAGTTTGTCAATACAGCCAGGAGACAGGATCTCCTCAATGAACAGGGCTACCAGGCGGCCAATGCCACTGCTGAAACCATGACAGCCATCGGCCAGCAGATGGGAGCCAAGTATATGATTACCGGATCCCTGACCCAGATGACTCAGGAGACCGGCAAACAGGCCCGGGTTTCCACCCAGCGTCTCAATTACTATAAGTTGACAATGGAGATTACTGATCTTCAGTCCAGTCTGATTATCTGGACTACGGAAGAGGAATTTGCCCGCAACGAATCCATTCCCCTTATCGGCTGGTAGATCTTTCTGGTGCTGAATCGTCTGTTCCATTGCTCTAGAGGGTTGTTGCTTGCGATCCACTGCGCTTTGCTCCTTTCTGCCTGTGCTGGTCATGATCTCCCTGATGCCAGGACTGCTTTTTATCAGGGTAACTACGGGCTTGCCAAAGAAGAAATAGGCAGCGACGAGATCGATGGGGTGGATTCTGTGCTGGTATTGATGGAGCGGGGGACCATCTATCAGACAGAAGGAGAGTATGAAAAGAGTTCCATGGATTATATCCGGGCGGGTGACATCCTGAAGGAGTTGCAGACCTATTCCCTCTCAGAAGGTGCAGGAAGTTGGGTGGTCAATGATACGGTGTATTCTTTTGAAGGCGCACCTTTTGAGCAAACCATGCTTCATTCCTTTACTGCGCTCAATCACCTGGCCATGGGAAACTGGGGGGACGGTGGGGTGGAGGCCAGGAGGATTATCTATTCACTGCGCCCGGAGGAGCGTGGTGAAGACTATCCTGACGATGCTTTTTCCCGGTATCTGGCAGCATTTATTTTGCAAATGACCGGTGATCGAGCCAATGCCGAGGTGCAGTATCAACTGGCTGATGAGTTGCTGCCGGAGCTTAGCATTGATGACAGAGGGGGCATAGGATATGGAGCCCCGAGGAGCATTGCAGCAGTTTACAATGGTGTGGGGCTCCGCAATGAGGTGGCAAGCGAGTATGAACTTGTCTGTTTTTTTCTCCTTGGCCGCTCTCCCACGATGCGTGAGCTGAGGGGTCAGTATATCCATTCTTTTTTCCCCCCTCAAATTCAGATTTATACGGGGGACCGTCATCTTGGGGATGCAACGATCCTGACCAATATCCATAGCTTGGCAATGACCACATGGAATCTGGAGGCCCCGGCAAGGATTGCTAAGACTGCTGCCAGAATTGCGGCCAAAGAGGTCTTGGCAAGCGCCGTTGATGAACAGGATGCGGCTCTGGGGGCGCTCACCAGGATTATTCTGATCGGAATGATGGAGCGCCCTGACTTTCGGCGCTGGGAAACGCTGCCTCGCTGGCTGGCGGTGGCTCGACTCTCCTGTCCTGCCGACCTCACCTCCTTTGATGTCAAACTTCAGGGGGGGGGCAGTGGTTCGGCAACCGTCCTCCATGTGCAGAAGCCCCTGCTCCGACGCGGGAAGGTATTTTTTTCTTTTGTCCGGGATCTTCCCGGGTTTAATGGTGTCGGGATGATAGAAGAGAGTGACCAATCCTTGGCAAAACCAATATCTGTATCAAGCGAAGGCAGTGAAGAATAACGCTCTTGCACAGGGAGTATGGAAATGAGCGGCTCAGTCAGCTCTTACCAGGTGTATCCGTCCGTCAGGGGTTGGCGGATTGAGGAGATGAGTCTGATTGAGTTTTTCCGCCAGGAGTGAGTAGAGGGTGGTGTAGGTGTTCACCTGATCGTGACCATATTCTTTAAACCAGTAGTACTGGTCACCTCCGTTTTGGGCCAGATAGGCATTGGTGGCAAGGCTATACTCTTTTTCAGGCTCTATGGCAGCGTAGGAACCGTCTTTGTTGCGGATTTGGGCCTCAACTATTCGCTTTCCTGGGTTGAGCACCTGCCAGTTTTCTCCCTTTTTGGCAATCTCCTGACTGCTTGCGGACGGGTTGATTGTTACGCGCAGGCCGGCCACCTGGAGAAAACCGCCTTGGCCGAAGAGGGCTGCAGAGTGTTCCAGAATTTCATGGAGATATTTCCCTTTTATTTTCAGGAGGTAGACATCATTTTCAAATTCATCTATCTCGTGGAGCATGGTGTCTGTGATCTGTCCGGCCGGGTATTGCTTGTTTCCCCGGAAGGCCCCGCCGTTATTGAGTACGACATCTACCTGGAATTTTACTAAGATCAAGTCATTGACCATGTCAGCCACCGTGGATTCTCCGGCCCTGACGGATTTTTTATCAAGCTGCCAGGCCTTATCGGTTCGGCCCAGGACAACGGATGCAGGAAGTTGGTCACTATAGTGCTGCAGTTGTTGAGCTGTTGCCTTATCTTCAGCAATCGATTCGGTCACCGGTATCAGACTATAGGCTGCTGATCCCGGAATGATCTTGTTGTCGTTGCCGAGTCTCACATCCAGACGAACAAGAGCAGCCCCTTTTTCCCCACCATTGACGATCAGGGTCTTGTTTACAGTTTCCAGTTTTGGCAGGTATGCATGGGAATGACCGCCAAAGATAAGATCAATCCCTTCCACACCGGCAGCAAGTTCACGGTCAAGATCGGCACCAATATGTGTTATTGCCACCACCAGGTCAGCACCCTTTTGACGAAGTTCTGCGGCCATTTGTTTGGCTACTGTATGGCTTGAACCGTTTAAAGAAACATTGCCGGTGGTGGTTACATAGGGAAATTTGGGGGTCATCAGGGAAAAAAAACCGATATTGACTCCGTTGTATTTCCTGATCAGCAAAGGTTGACAGGAGCCTTCCAGCACAGTCCCTTTGACTGTCAGATCGGAACAGAGGGAAACAAAGGTCGTTTTTTCCAGGGCTTCGGCAAGCAGCCCCGGTCCTCGGTCAAACTCGTGATTGCCAAGACCAAGAACCTCATAGCCGGCACTACCAAGGAGAGTAAAGATGGCCTTGCCGTCAAAGGTGTGGAAGTAGCGTCCCATCAGGTCATCTCCTGAAGAGAGGACGATGACGGGGTCCTGGTTCTGTTGTTTGATCTCTTTGATCAGGGTGGCAAGTCGGGCTATTCCACCGACTACATCAATTTTTTTGCCTTGCTTGCCAAGGTCGATGGAGCGAGGGGTTGACTCCAGCTGTCCCTGCAGATCGGCAGTGCCGAGGAAAGTAAGCTGTTGGGTTGCTGCTGAGAGACCTGAACAGCTCAGCAAGAGTGAAAACAGTGCTGAAAAAAGGATGACGTGTGTGTCTTTCATTTTTTTCTCCGCAGATCGAGTAGTATTTTGTTGACGGCAATTGAGGAACTATTTGTCATAGTGCCATGATATTCCAGATGAGGTCAAGGCCCTGTAGTCAGGGATTTTTCGAAGGAGTGTGAAAAAGAGATCGACAAATCCTTCTAAAATTGTTCATATACTCGTGAATGATATGTCTGATACAATCAGAATAAAGGAAGGAGGACTTCGATGAGCGGACATGGGCATGGACATGAGAAACCGGAAGAAGATCACTCAATCTGTATCAAGGTTGGAATTTTCTTTTGTTTCGTCATTGTTGGATTTTTTGTGATTGGTATGATCAACTAAGAGAGTAATCGAACAAAATGACAAAAAACCGCCTGGGGCATAGCTCCTTGGCGGTTTTTTTGTTTTTATGTCAGTGGTGGAGTATGGCTGGGAAAAAGTTTTATGCAGTGGCGCAAGGTCGGAGGCCGGGAATATATGGTTCGTGGCCGGATGCTGAAGCCCAGGTTAAGGGATATAGCGGCGCCAGGTTCAAGGGGTTTAGCAAGCGATCTGAGGCAGAGACGTGGATGGAAAATCCTGAGTACCAGCAGAAGCCGAAAAGAGTGGCAAGCAAGCAGGGAGTACAGCAAAAACATCCTGAAACTCGCGGCGACCGGGTGGAGATTTATACCGACGGTGGGGCCATCAATAATCCAGGCCCGGGAGGGTATGGAGCGATTATCCGGGTAGAGGGAAAGGAACAGGAGATCTCAGGCGGCTATCGGCTGACAACAAATAATCGGATGGAACTCATGGCCTGTATCAAGGCCATCGCTGCCCTGTCGGTTCAGGATAAACCGATCCATCTTCATTCAGACTCCAGCTATGTGGTTAACGGTATCAGTAAAGGCTGGGCCAGAGGCTGGCGTAGGCGCGGTTGGCTGAAGTCCGATGGGAAACCTGCCCTGAATTCCGATCTCTGGTCTCGGTTGCTGGACCTCATAGAGGGACTGGATATCAGTTTTCACTGGGTCAAGGGGCATGCCGGTCACCCTTTAAATGAACGCTGCGATCAACTGGCTGTAAAGAATGCCAGAAAAAATGATTTACCCGAGGACACAGGTTACAAACCATGACTGAGCAGAAAAACAAGAGACAGCATCCTGGTGCTTTTCCGGAACTGGGACCAGAGATCGTACTCAATATTGTCGAGACAGGTCTGGAAATCCCCTGCACAAATCTCTGTAGGCAGTTTAACAGTTATATCAATCGTGTCTTTGAGTTGGAGGCTGTGGACGGAAGAGGGCTGGTGGTGAAATTTTACAGGCCGGGCCGCTGGTCAAAAACAGCCTTACAGGATGAACATGATTTCCTGCTTGAGCTGCATCAGCGGGAGATTCCGGTAATTGCCCCTTTGATCCTGGCCAATGGGGAAACCCTTGGTGAGCATGAGGGGCTCTCTTTTAGTGTTTTTCCCCGCTGCGGAGGACGCAGCTCTGATGAGTTCAATGAGGATCAATGGTTGGAGATTGGGCGTCTGCTTGGCCGTTGTCATGCCGTGGGGGCCATTCACCCTGCAAAAGAGAGGGTGAAGATGGTCCCGAGCCATTCTACAAGTGAGCAGGTACGCTTTATTCTGGAGGGAGGAGTTATTGCCCGGCCGGAGACAGCAGCCAGATTTTCTTCCTTGTGCCGGGAAATCATTGATGAGATTGCTCCTCTGTTCAATGAAATGACACTGAGCAGGATCCACGGCGACTGTCATTTTTCCAACATCATTCACCGCCCGGGAGAGTCTTTTTTTCTTATTGATTTCGATGATATGGCCATGGGGATACCGGTACAGGATCTCTGGATGCTCCTCCCGGGAGTCCCCGAGGAATCCCTGCTCGAGATAGATCTCTTTTTGGAGGGCTATGAGACCTTCCATCATTTCGACCGGCGCAGTTTCCGACTCATCGAGCCACTGCGGGCCATGCGTTTTCTGCATTATATTGCCTGGTTGACGTATCAATACCTGGCTGATGGCACTGCCCCTATTGTTCCTGGATTTGGCTCAGTGGAATACTGGGAGACTGAGATAGCCGATTTGGAAGACCAGCTTGAGCGGATTAGGGAGGGAACAGGAGGTTTTGGTAATATGGCTTGAAAAACTGAAGGCTAAAGACTAAAGGGTACCTTGAAAAATTAGAATTTTCGTTCAAAATCGAGGCATGAGGAAAATTTTACCGCAGGCATATATTTGATATTCCGAGGATAAAATTTTCCTAATAACGAAGAGTTTGGGGGAAAAAGCAATTTTGCAAGGTAGCCTAAAGAAAAGGTATCATCTGGAGTGTGAAACAGGGTTGTTTTGCCTTTCAACCTTCATCTTCGTCACCTGCACATCAACAATCTGAGGAAATCATTGTGGATATAACAGGAGAATTTCTCTGCTATTGCTTTTCCCACAGTCGTAAAGATATTGAACTGGATATCAGAAAAAATGGTAAGTCCACTATCATGGAAACGATTCTTTCTTCTTCCCGTGCCGGAAAGTGCCAGTGCAAGGAGAGAAATCCATCGGGGAAATGATGTCTGACTGATGTTCGCCGGGCGGTGAATGAGATCATGGCCAGTTAGGTTCCTTCCTGGCATGGCAATAGCTATGGGGTACAACAGAACCCGATGGACTTGACTTCTATTTTCATGGAGAAATATGATGCGAAAATGTTTGTTGGTTCTGTGTCTGATGCTGCTTTCCGCCTGTGCGCAATTTGGCGGTGACAGTGAACGATTTCTTGCCAATAATGATGGAACGGTACTTGATAAGGAAAGCGGGCTCATGTGGGCAGCTGCCGACAACGGGCAGGGGCTGACCTGGCCGGAGGCAAGGGACTATTGTAACTCTTATAGCGGCGGCGGGTACAGCGACTGGCGGTTGCCCAAAAAAACAGAACTTGATGCCCTCTTCAAGGCTGGAGTGCGAAAAGATAAAGGTGCGATCATCATTCGTGAAAATTGGGTCTGGGCAGCTGATACCGATGATACCAAAGGTGCCTACTGTAGTTTTAAAATGGGTGGTTGTGACTGGGTGGAAAAGGTAGTCTCCTTTGCCCTGCGTGCCCTTCCTGTGCGTGATACCCGTAACGCATCATCTGCTTCACCTTCATCTTCCGCCCAAACCCAATCGCCTGAGCAACGCCTCAAAGTCCTTGACCTTCTCCATAAGCAGGAGCTTATCACTCAGGAAGAGTATGCGCGGAAAAAGGCAGCCATCCTTGATGAACTCTGATTTTCCCCGTCCATCCCCCTGTCGGATTTTTTCAGCACTGTCAAGTGATGTGGACAGGGGGTTCCATGACCTGAACAGGGACATGGATCCGAACCTGGTTCATGTTTTTCTCGATAAACTGCAACGCTATGCAGCCAAACCGGATCGGGCGCTTCTCTTTGCTGAAGCCGAAGGGAAGATAATTGGTTTTGCCACCATCATTGATCGGGCAGACGCTCCGGAAGGTATGGATAAGGCTGTTGTCCATCTTCTGCAAGATTATGGTTGCGGTACCGGGCTCATGGTTCTGCCGGAATTTCGACGCAGGGGGGTTGCCCGTATTCTTGTCCAACACTGGGGACAGTGGGCAAAATCCTGTGGCCGGCAGGGAGTCTGGATCGTCACTCGACAGATGGCCGACTGGTACCAGCGTTATTTTCACTACTCTGTACTTGGGATCACAGTCCGTCACGGAGTGGAAAAAACAGTGCTGGCCGGAGACTTCCTTAACCCTCCTGTCTCCTGATCCGTTTTTCCGCCATTGACTCCACTGCAGCCATATCATAGAATAATTTAAAGATCTTTAAAAAGTCCTTATCCTGATTGAGCTGCAGCTCATATCAGGTCAATTCTTTTTGCGTCCAGAGAGAGTGTTGGACGCCACTGGAGTGAGGCTTATGAAGCAGCTTCTCTTAGTTGAAGACAGCGTGATGTTCGGTCGATTGACCAAGGCCAGGCTGGAGGCAGAGTTTGACCGACCGGTTTACTGGACAAAGAGTTACGCTGAAACGGTCAAGATTCTTGATTTGGCCGACAATAATTTTTCCATGGCCCTTTTAGACCTCAATCTTCCGGATGCACCGAACGGTGAAGTGATTGATCAGGTTGTCGGACGCGGTATCACCTCGTTTGTTTTTACCAGCAATATGAGTAATTCCCTACGTGATCAGGTGTGGTCAAAAAAAGTGGCAGATTATATTCTCAAGGATGACCCGAACAGTCTTGATTATATCATCACTGCCATGAAGCGCCTGCAAAAAAACGAAGACTCTCTTATCCTGCTGGTGGATGATTCTCGCCTCTATCGGACCAACCTTGCGGAATTACTTTATGTGCAGAAGTTTCGGGTGGTAGCTGCCAGAAACGGTCCTGAGGCCCTGGAAATACTCCAGAAACACCCTGAAATCAAACTGGTTATCACCGATTACAACATGCCGCAAATGGATGGCTGCTTGTTGTGTCAGATGATCAGGGCGGAGTTTACCCAGGAGGATCTGGCAATTATCGGGCTTTCCTCAGAGGAAGATAAGGGTATCGGAGCCCGTTTTATTAAGAGCGGGGCTAACGATTTTATCACCAAAGATTCCTTTCTGGTGGAAGAATTTTATTGCCGGGTCAATCAGTGTGTTGAGAATATAGACCTTATCAGACAGATCAAAGAGTCAGCAGTCAGGGATTTTCTCACCGGTCTTTATAACCGCCGCTATTTTTTCAATGGTGGTGAGATGCTCTTTGCCAGTTCAATACGTGATCAGATTGATCTTGTCTGTGCCATGGTGGATATTGATTTATTTAAAAGGGTCAACGATACCTATGGGCATGATGTGGGTGATCTGGTAATTCAACAAGTCGCAGCCCTTCTCCAGAACAGGATACGAGCAACAGATATTGTGGCTCGCTTCGGAGGGGAGGAGTTTTGTATCCTTGCTGTTAATATGGGGATATCTGAGGCAAAAGTGGTTTTTGATGACATTCGGCGCATGATTGCAAATACGCCGATTTTATATGACAATCAGCAGAAGAGTCTGCATGTCTCTGTTTCAATTGGTGTTTGTGTCGAAAGGACGGAGAGTCTTGAGCAGATGATCAAGGTTGCAGATGATTTTCTTTACAAAGCCAAAAAAAGTGGGCGTAACTGTATACGAGTATCATTCTGATTAGGTCATGTAAATGTTACAAAGGTGAACAGCGTTCCACTGCCTCTCTGATGTGATCGCAGAAAATTTCTCCTATTCCCTCCAGCATTCCCAGGCCATGATCTATGGTCTGGGTTGAGATGCCGGCCCCGGTCAGTTGCGATTGCCATGAATCAGGATCGGTGCCGGTTAATTCTTGCTCGAAATGTCGTCCTGCCACGAGCATGAATGGGATAATACAGGCCGAGTCAAAGCCCGAATTTTTGACCTGTTGTATCATTTCTGCGGGAGTTGGAGAACCTTTCAGCAGGGCCAAAAATATTCGTTTACCAAAACGTTTATGTAAAAAATGATCGAGTGCAAAATACCCGGTCCAGGCCGGATGGCTGGTTCCATGTCCACCAATAATCAGGGCCTGGTTCTTGTGCCTATTGGCGATGGTGTCAAGGCAGGGACAAAGTTTTTCATAATCCAGAGGGGAACTGAGCAGGGGCATACCCATGGAAATGTTGAGTGGAGAGGTGTGAGCTATCTGGACAAGCTTGTGGAATTCATGGCCAGGCCACAGGTGTGCTGACTGGATTACTGCCTGTTTGTATCCCTGCTCGTTGAGTTTTTGCAGCACATTCTCAGGGGCAGGGTGACCTAACGCATTTGTGCTACTATTTTTTGAAACAATAAAACGGGAAGAAAAACTCCACAAAACCTCATGTTCGGGAAAACGTTTACGGATGTGCTCACCGAGAAAGGCGTAGGTGCTCAGTGCCCTGGAAGTTGTGCCGAATGCAGTTATGACAATGGGAATGTTCATGCAGAGTACCGAGGATTGTGGGAAAAAGAGTGGTTTTGAGTACTATATGTTGTGGTTTAGAAAAACAAAATAACACTTTGTGGTTATGAATGGTAAAAAATAAATGAAACCATTGAGAAAATATGGATAATCAGTTGACATAGAAGATCAAATAAGATAGTACAAGAAATTGAAGTAAAAATTTTTGTACGCAATAGATATCTGTACCAAACAGATGTAACATGTAAGACAGAAGAGTTTAAGCTGTGTTAATTTATTATTCAACAATCTATTTGGCAGCTTGAACGTTGATTCGGCTTTTCAGGAGGGTCGGGTCGTAACATTCAAAGAGGATGGAGGAAATAAGATGGTGAAAAAATTTTCCATGTTGGCACTGGCCGGTCTCATCGCCCTGCCTGCAGTAGCATCTGCAAGCGGTGGAGCCAATGCCAATGATCTGGAAAGAAAAATTGAAGAGTTGAGCCTGCAGCTGGACCAGCTGAAAGCTCAAATGTCAGAGAAAGGCGAGGGTGTAAGCCAGGCAGATTTTAACGACCTTTCTGATACCGTTGGTGAAATGGAAGAGCGTTCAGACAGCTGGGATCTGGCTGCCCGAATCAAATTCTATGGTGATTTCCGTGCTCGTCTGGATTACTACCGCGCCGAAACTGTTTCAGAGAAGATTCAAAGAAGTGATACCCTCTGGACCAATCGTTTTCGTCTGAACATGCGTGTTAAGGCTACAGAAAACGTTGAGTTTAAGGCCCGTCTTGCCATGTACAAGGCTTGGGGTATGCAAACCACACCGACTGGACTTGGTAATGACTACCCAATGTGGGATGGTAACATGACCCGTCAACCCGCAGACAGTGCGTTGCGCGTTGATCGCGCCTTCGTTAACTGGAACAACATCGGTGGAGTACCGCTCTGGTTCTCCGTTGGTCGTCGTCCTACTACTGATGGTCCCCCAGCTCAGATGCGCATGGGTACCGATGAGCGTATGGCAACCCCCACCGCCTTCATGGACTGGCCATTTGATGGTATCTCCGCTGGTTATGCCTATCGTTGGGGAGTGGAAGCCATGGGAACCGGTCGTATCCGTTTCTGCTATGGACGTGGATTCGAGAATGGACTTGGATACGAGGATGATACCACAAGCGCTTTGGCTGATACCGACTTTGCCGGACTCAGCTGGGATATCATGAAAAAGGGAAATCGCTTCGTAACCTTACAGTCTTTCGGGGCCTTCAACATCTTTAACTATCCTACCTTTGAGAGTGATTTTGTTAACTTCGGTGCTTCCATGCCACCAGAGATGGGTGGTTTCGGTGCGCAGACTCAACTTGGTAATCTCTGGCACACCTCTGCAGTCTACCAGGATAAAATCGGTGATGTAAGCTACTTCGGTGCCCTTGGCTGGTCCCAGACCGATCCCAATGAGAATGGAATGTTCAACGATCCCATTGCCATGATGATGGGTGGTACTGCTAACAGCGATAAAGAGAACGGTTACTCTGTGTATCTTGGTGCCCGCTACGATATTGATTCCGTTGGCCTGAAATTTGGTGCTGAGTGGAACTACGGTACAGAGTACTGGATTGGCTTGACTCCTGGTCATGATGACGTCTATCAGTCAAAGCTGGCTGCCCGCGGCCACGTCTTTGAGGTATACGGAATCTATGACCTGCCTTCAGGAGAGGCCATTTCCAAATATGCCAAGACCTTTATCCGTTTTGGATATCAGCGTTACCAGTATGATTACTCCGGTTCCATGGACTGGAACCTGACGCCCTATGATCTTGACGATACCGCCGACATAATGGCATTGCAGATGTTAGGTATGGATCCTGTTGAGAGTGCCGATCAGGTTTACCTGACTTTTGAGGCATACTTTTAGTAGCTTAGAAATAATTTCTTTCTAGAAAATTATTTCGTGAAGATACTTACACCCCTCAAGGGGGTACAGAAAATCGTCCCGACTTATTTTTCATTGTATCGGGGTTAGGTCGATCTGCTGCAAACTTTGTAGTATTCTGGGGAAGGTTCCTTTTGGGACCTTCCCCATTTTTATTGGTTCCTGATGCGGACATGATGAATTATCCACAAGCTGATAGAGAGGATGGCAGAATTGTCGTGTCCACAGATCGACACGGAGGAGTCAGCCGCTCACCTTACAATTCTCTCAATCTCAGTTATGGTGTGGAGGATGCATTCCATTGTGTTGCTGAAAATCGTGAACGACTTAAAAAGCTGGGTCCGTTTCGTCACCTTCTTTCCGCCAGACAGGTTCATGGTGATGATATCTTTGTGGCCAAAGAAGATATCGGTGCAGATCTTGAGGTGGATGGCTATGATGCCTTGATGACAGATATCGTGGGCATTGGCTTGCTGATCCAGCAGGCCGATTGCCAGGCAGTGACTCTTTATGATCCCAATCACCCGGCAATAGCTGCTGTTCATTGCGGTTGGAAGGGAAGTGTCCTTGGCATCCTCGGTAAAACGGTGCAGGTAATGAAAGAGTGTTATAATACGCCACCGTCAATGCTCCAGGCATATATCAGTCCTTCCCTTGGTCCCTGCTGCGCAGAGTTTATTCATCACAGCAAGGAATTACCTCCCTCCTTTCTTGCCTTTCAGGAGCGAAAGAATTATTTTAATTTCTGGGAGATTAGCAGGCAGCAACTGCTCCAGGCAGGTCTCGTTGCTGAACATATTCAAATAGCAGAGCAGTGCACCTCCTGTTCATCGGATCATTTTTCCTATCGCCGTGCCTGCCGTCATGGGGACGGACGAACCGGCCGCAGTGGTACAGTGATCGGTCTGGTAAAAGATCGGTAGGCGGTATGTGGTTTATCTATTGATGGTCTTCTTTAAAACTCTCCACTCTCCACTCTCAATTCTCCACTATTAACAGACTATGCGACTGCTCGTTGTTGAAGATGATAAGAAAATAGCTGCTTTCCTGGAAAAAGGACTACAGGAAGCAGGGTTTACCGTGGATATCTGTCACGATGGCGTTGAGGGTATGTCTCTTGCTCTGACTGAGCCCTATGAGGTTGCAGTGGTTGATATTATGCTGCCCGGTCTTGATGGTTTGAGTCTGATTGAGCGTATCCGGGAGCGAGGAATCGAGGTGCCTGTCCTCATTCTCAGTGCTCGACAGTCCGTGGATGATCGTATCGAAGGCTTACAGCGGGGAGGGGATGACTATATGGTCAAGCCCTTCTCTTTTAACGAGTTATTGGCACGTGTTCAGGCCCTTCTCCGACGTGGACAGAAATGCGGTGACAGTGGAAAACTCGTAGTGGGCGAGTTGCAGCTTGATCTGCTTAAGCGTGAGGTCAGGCGTCAAGGGGAGAAGATTGAACTTCCAGGCAAGGAGTATGCACTTCTTGAACTTATGATGCGTAATCCTGGGCGTGTTCTCTCCAAAACGTCAATATTGGAGCGGATCTATGAGTATAACTTTGATCCCCAGACCAATGTGGTCGACGTCCTTGTCTGTCGCCTGCGCAACCGAGTAGATAAGGAGTATGGTGTCAAACTCATCCATACCGTAAGAGGCATGGGCTATGTCCTTCGCACGGAATAAGCAACTGTTACAGCGCCTCAGGCCAGGTCGTCTCCTTCTTTTTTTTCTTATTCTCTGGCTTCTGTCCGCTCTTTTTCTCTTTTTCCATCTTCAGGTTCTGAGAATTGAGATTCAGGCATTGGAAGTACAGCGTCTGGAGCTCGCGCTCGATAACTATCTCAAGCGCAGCGGAATTCATTCAGGAGGAAATTTTATCCTGGAGAGTGAAACACCCCGGGAAATAGATTTTATCCGTCTTGTCAGGGGGCGGGATCAACTACTCTTTACTGGCAACTCGACTATGAATTTCACAGGCTTGGTGGATCTTGATCCTTTAGCCCATGGAGTTTGGATAGATCTTTTTCAACCGGAAAATTCAGGAACATGGCTCCTGGTGTCCAGGAAGATTACAGGAGGAGTTGTTCAAGCCGGTAAAGATGACAGCAGCGCAGGAGCTGCCCTCTACAAGCGGGCGGTGAGTGTTTCATTCTGGAGTTTTTGTCTGGCTGGCATACCTTCTTTTTTGCTCTCTTTTTTGCTCACATCCCTTGTCAGACAGCCCTTGCAGCATCTTCAGGAAGATATAGCAAGTGCTTTGCAGCAAAGGTCGCGGCCGCTTGCTGAACGTCGTCAAAAATATGTTGAACTGGTACCTCTGTATCAACAGTTGGACCAGCTTTTTCTGCAAAACCAGCAACTCATTCACGATATGCAATCTTCGTTGGACAATGTTGCCCACGATCTGAGAACGCCTATGAGCAGGCTGCGTGTGGTAGCGGAGTATGCCCTGCAGTCAGAGAAGAGTGATCCCGAACTCTATCGTAATGCACTTTCTGACTGCCTGGAAGAATCGGAACGGGTCATGTCTATGCTCAAGGTCATGATGAGCGTAGCCGAGGCAGAGGCGGGCACCATGCGTCTGGAATTGGAGGAGTTGGATCTCATGAAAACCCTGGAGGATGTGAGAAGCCTCTATCAATATGTTGCCGAAGAAGAGCAGATAGCTGTCTCCTGTGAAGGAGAAAAAAGAGTCATTGTCCTGGCCGATAAGACCCGAATCTGTCAGGTATGGGCCAATCTCCTTGATAACGCCATAAAATATGGACACGAATCGGGAACAGTGAGGATTTGCGTAGAGAAAAAAGGAAAAATGGGGATTGTCCGTTTTTATGATGACGGCATGGGAATCTCAGAAACAGAACTCAATCTCATCTGGGATCGATTGTATCGGGGTGATCGCAGTCGCAGTCGTCAGGGATTAGGGCTGGGGTTGAATTATGTCAAGGCGGTGGTGGAAGCACACGGGGGACAGGTTCTGGTGAAGAGTAAAATTCGTGAGGGATCCTGTTTCGTCGTCCGCTTGCCCCTGGTGAGCAACTGAAGAATCAAAGGCTGAAGGCCACCTTGCAAAATTGCCTTTCCGCCCAAACTCTTCGTTATGAGGGAAATTTTATCCTCGGAATATCAAACAGATGCTTGCGGTAAAATTTTCTTCATGCCTTCTTTTTTGAAAGAAAATTCGAATTTTTCAAGGTACCTTGAAATCACAGAGCAGTGGGGCATGATCAGAGAGGCGGATGTCGGGTATGGAAAAGTTTGAAGCGGTAAGTTCCGGACTGTGGAGGATGAAGTCAAGATGACGTTTGGGAGCGTGGCTGGGATGTGATGGCTGGCTGGTGAGATTGGCGTTACGCAGTCTTGAAGCCGCCATAAAAAGCTGGAGCTCACGATCACCGCCAAAGGTGTTGAAATCACCAGCCACGATCACTGGTTTTGTGCTGTGCGAAAGGATACGGTGCAGGTGTTCAAGCTGCTGCTGCCTGTGTTTGAATTTTAAGGAGAGGTGGACAATAAAGATACAGACATCTTCAAGTTCTACTTCGATGACCAGGCGTTTGATTCCCTCGTTAAAATAATGAAAGTGGGAACTTTTGATAGGGTGACAGGTGAGCAGGGCATTACTCTGTTTATTCAGTACAGGAATCCGATTGGCCAGTGAGTTGTCTCCATATTTGCTTTCCACCACATGAAAGTGGTCCAGATTTCTGGCAATGGCCTTGGCCTGGCAGGATCTTCCGGAACGATAGGAGCCGGAATCAACTTCAATCAGGCCAATAACATCAGGATTGACGGACCTGATAAAGGCAGTGATCTGTTCGAGGGTGTTTCCGGTATGTTTGAAAAAGCCGGTAAAGGGAAGGGGTAGGTGGTATTTCGTTCCATGGCCAGTACCGTACCGTATATTATAAAGCAAAAAGCGCATGAAGATATGATAGCGGTTTCGGCAACGCTTTGCAATCTTGCCTTTTTATGATTGCTCAGAAGAGATTCTATCCATTAGGTGGAAAACAGTGCTATTGAAAGAGCTTGGCTGTGTGTTGCTGGCTTGTAAGAGAATTTCACAACTTGGCCATGCGAGCCGGGCTGATCGTGCCCTAAGGGCACCCTCCCTGGACGAGAAGATGGGAGGCTGATGAACTCTTCACTTTTTTCTCTATATCTCATATGGTACAGTGATGCTTCACAGGTGAAAGAAAATGATACAGATTTAAACAGACAGGATAGATAATGACCACAATACATATCGGATCGAGGAAGAGTAAACTTGCCATGTGGCAGACAGAGACCGTAGCCGCCCTGCTTGAAAAGGCCGGTTTAGAGACTGTTATCAGCTCCATGGAGACCAAGGGCGATAAAATTCTTGATGTTTCCATTGCCAAGATTGGCAGCAAAGGTGTTTTCACCGAAGAGCTTGAAGAGCAATTGGCCGGTGGTTCCACAGATATAGCGGTGCACAGTGCCAAGGATATGCAGTCCATCCTGCCTGCTGGTTTTGGTCTCATTGCTTTTACCGACCGGGAAAAGGTCAATGATGTCCTCCTTTCCATGGACAAGTCCATAGACATAACAGATACAAGCCGTAAGATTCGGGTCGGTACTTCCTCGGTAAGGCGTATTGCCCTCTTGAAACATTATTATCCACATGTTGAAACCGTAGATATGCGTGGAAATCTGCAGACCAGAATCAGGAAGATGGAGGAAGGGACCTGTGATGCCCTCATTCTGGCCTATGCCGGAGTCAAACGTATGGAATATGAGGATATGATCGTCAAGGTTTTTTCAAAGGAAGAGTTCATACCTCCGGTGGGACAGGGCTGTATTGCCATCGAGGCGGCAGAGAACTTGGATGCTGAGAAACAGGAACGGGTTCGAACGTGTCTCAATAACCCGGATTCCGAAGACTGCCTGCTTGCTGAACGTGCCTATCTGCGAACCATGGAAGGGGGCTGTTCCATTCCGGCATTTGCACTGGCGATCCTTGATGGAGAGCAACTTGTCCTGCGTGGTGGTTTGGCCAGCCTGGATGGAAAAACTGTTCTGGTCAAGACGGAAAAAGGCTCCAGGGAAGAGGCTGATCAGTTGGGACAGCGCCTGGGTAAATATATTTTGGAAAACGGTGGTCGTGAGATACTGGCCGAGGTGCGACGTATGCAGGGGTAACTCAGAGACAGGTCTTACAAGGTTGAATGTCCTCGTCTCGTTCCTAGGTACATTGTATGACGACATCCTCTACAACCCATATTGGACAGGAGGCGTTATTTGATGAAGGAGTATTTCACAGGATTCACTTCAGTTTCTTTTATTTTTTTGTTTACCCTCATGGTCTGCTGCTTAGCCGGATGTGCTAAGCAGCCTCTACTCAGGCAACAGCTTTCGGCACCGGCAGCTGTGATACCTGCAGAGCTTGCACCCGGACTCTCTGTTATTTATCTTGATAAATTCTATCGAAGAACAGGGCAGATGCCGACCCTTGCCGAAGCAAAAACCAAGGGAAGACCTGGAAAACCTCTCTTTCAGCTCAATCATCAGTTTGCTCATGAGGGACTGGTTTTTGATTCCGGTGCGCAGAAAGGTGTCGGTATGGTGCTGGCCGGTTATATTTATCTTGGTGAATCCGGCGAGTACAGATTTCAGGCCCTGGCAAATGACGGCATAGAGTTTTCTCTCGAGGGCAAGCTCATATTTGAAGACCCGGCAGTGCACAGTGACAGACTCTCTCCCGAGGGTACTGTTGATGTTGTGGCACCCGGTTGGTATCCGATCCTTATTCGTTACTTTCAACGTAAGGGAACCGCCACCCTGAAGCTATACTGGCAGCCTCCAGGTGCCACCGAGTTTTCCATTATTCCTGCAGAGATATATGCACATCAAGGGGCAACAGAATAGAAATATGCCAACATTATTTTCGGCATATTTCTTTTAAATAGTCCAGCCACTGCTCAAATCCTTGTCCGCTGGTGGCAGAAAGATCCATGACCAGTAATTTGGGGTTCAGCTGCAAGGCCTCGGCCCGGGCCTCCTCAACAGGGAAATCAAAGTAGGGAAGGAGATCGGTCTTGGAAATAATAAAGACCTGGGAACTGGTAAAGGCTTTGGGGTATTTTGCTGGCTTGTCAGGTCCTTCCGGCACAGAAACCAGGACCACCCGGTGATGTTCCCCTAAGTCAAAGGTGGCCGGGCAGACCAGATTGCCTACGTTTTCAATGACAAGCAGATCGAGTTTGTCGCCGTCTGGCTCTTTTTCCAGAAGATGCAGTCCCTTGTGGATCTGGGCTGCGTCCAGGTGACATGCCCCACCGGTGGTCAACTGGATTACGGGAACTCCCTTGGCACGAATACGTTCTGCATCCCTTTCTGTTTCAATGTCCCCCTCTATCACACCGATTCGGAGGCTGTCGCCAATGGCTTCAATGGTTTTTTCAAGGAGCGTGGTCTTGCCGGAACCGGGGCTGGAAATCATGTTGATGGCCACTGCCCCCATCTTTTCAATATGGGCCCTGTTTTTTTTTGCCATGGCCGTGTTGGCGGCAAGCAGGCTCTGGTGGACTTCAACGATCTTAGGGTCGTGGGAATGGTCGGGAGTTATATCACAGCCGCATGAATCACACATAATTACACCTTCATAAAAAATGGCAGCCGAAGCGGCCGGTTGTCAAAAATTGATTTAAGTGCAGGTTGCAGTTGAATCAGCAACCCTGCATTGTACTCTTTTGCCAAATTGTCACTTTGTCCGTTCATGGAGGATAGGATCTCATTGGCGAAACAAAACGGTTATTCCATTTGCACCTGTCGGAGAATAATATCATCTCCTCCCTCTGGGCTGAGAAGGTTTTCTAAACAGACGGGGCAGGCCTCAGGCTTCTCTTCTTCTTCTATTTTTGCTCCGCAGCCACAGCAGTGGTAGGTGGCGGGTGAACTTTCTATGACCAGGCTGGCACCATGAGTTAATGGATCTTCGTCGGAGAGGATGTCAAAGGCGAATTGAAACGAGTCTATGACCACCCCGGAAAGGGGGCCGATATCCATAGATACGCTTATGACCTTTGTTTTGTTGTGCTCTCGGGCCAGGCTGTGAAGTTGGCTGAGCAGGCCCTGAACCAGGGACATTTCATGCATAACTACTTTTCTCTTTTTCAATATTTTGCGAATGGATGGTGCAACCTAAGCTCTTTAGCCGCTGCACAAGAAGATTACCGATTCCGAGTATTCCAATTTTTTTGTTTTCGTGTTCCATTCCGGCTCCTCAGCAGATCCTGGGTAGAGGTTCCCCGTGCAGGGGAGTAATGATTCTGGAACCACCTATGGTGGTACGCAGTACAACCTGGCCAGGTGTTCCTGTTTTCAGGCTTCCAATAACAGCACTTTCATTTCCTACGGAAGTTGATCGCATCAGCTTCAAGGCTTCTTCTGCCTGTTCTGCAGCAACGAGCACAAGGCATTTTCCTTCATTGGCCAGGTACAGTGGATCCAGACCCATGATCTCGCAGGCAGCCCGGACCTCTTTTCTCACGGGGATGTCTGTTTCATGGATTTCGGCCATAAGGTGAGCGGCGGCCGCAATCTCATTTAATGAAGTTGCCACTCCGCCCCGAGTTGGATCACGGAGGGTATGCAGGCTGTCAGGAGGGAGGCGGTCAAGGAGGAGGGCCACCAATTCATGGAGGGAGGCGGAATCACTGGCAAGGTTTCCGTCAAGACTAATCCCGGCCCGGCGGGTCATGATGGTTATTCCGTGATCTCCCATGGAACCGGAGAGGATGATGACATCCCCTGGCCGAGCCATGGTGGATGAGATGTTGACTTCCTCTGCGACGATCCCGATGCCGGATGTGTTAATGAAAATTTTATCACCTTTCCCCCTGGGAACAACCTTGGTGTCACCGGTGACAATGGGCACCCCGGCCTCTTTGCAGGCTGCTCCAATGGAGATGATGACACGTTCAAGATCATCCAGATCCAGCCCCTCCTCCAGAATCAAACCCAGGCTCAGACAAAGGGGACGGGCACCACGCATGGCAAGATCATTAATGGTGCCGTGAACGGCCAGGGTGCCGATGTCACCACCCGGGAAAAAGATCGGATCCACCACATAGCTGTCCGTACTAAAGGCCAGTTTTCCGGGATGATTGTCAAGCACGGCACTGTCTTCCAGAGAGGCAAGGATGTTATTGTCCAGGTGCTTGAGAAAAAGTCCGGATATTAACTCCTGGCTGGCAATACCGCCGCTGCCATGATCAAGGAGGATACAGTTTTTAGGGTTCATTTTCTTTTACACTCTCCACAAAATTTCTATCTTTATTGGCCTTTAACCTTCCTCACCCACCATACTTATAAAAAGCGGCACAAGTCCCTTCACTGGAGACCATACAGGGCCCCACTGGATTGCCGGGGGTGCAGCGGCTGCCGAATAGAGGACACTGGGGGGGACGTTCTTTACCCTTGAGGATTTCACCGCATCGGCAGCCACGGGGTTCCTCCGTGGGTATCAGCTTAATATCTAATCGTTTTTCTGCATCAAAATGATCATAACTGTCTCGAATGGCCAAGCCGCTGAGCGGAATTGTTCCAAGGCCGCGCCATTCCATATCAACGGGTTCAAAGATTTCACTTACCATCTGTTGTGCCCTGGAATTGCCTTCCCAGCGCACAGCCCGGGTATAAGCGTTTTCCACTCGGGCTTCCCCCTGGCCCACCTGTCTGGCGAGTAAAATTAAGGCCTGGAGGATATCGGCTGGCTCAAAGCCTCCCACCACGCAGGCCAGACCATATTTGTCCACAAGGGGCTGGTAGGCTCCGGCCCCGATAATAGTACTTACATGGCCGGGGCAGAGGAGTCCGTCAATCTGCAGTTCAGGATCATTGAGCAGGGCGATGAGCGGAGGGGGCATGACCTTATGGGTGGAAAAAACAGCAAAGTTGTCTACACCGCTGTTGTGTGCAGCCAAGATGGTCGCAGCGATTCCGGGAGTGGTGGTCTCAAAACCGACGCCGAGGAAGATTACCAATTCCTGAGGATGCTTTTTGGCAAGTTCCAGGCTGTCCATGGGAGAGTAGACGATGTCCACTTTGGCCCCCTGAGAAGAGGCATAGGCGAGGGATAGGCCGCTGCTGCCGGGAACCCGAAACAGATCACCAAAGAGGGCAATTCTTACTTTTGGCTGTTCGGCCATGGTCAGGATGGCATCGATGTGGGACGCGGAGGTGACGCAGACCGGACAGCCAGGGCCGGAGATCAATTCCAGTCCTTCCGGTAGGAGAGATCGCAGGCCGTTGCGAAAAATGGCCATGGTATGGGTGCCGCAGACTTCCATTATCCGGAAAGGCTTGGTTACGGCGCGCCGCAGTTCTTCAAGGAGAGGTGCGGCCAGGTCCTGATCACGGAATTCATCGAGATATTTCATGATCTGTTGTCCGCTTTTTCCTGGGCGATCATTTCATCTGCCATTTCACGCATGAGGCGGAGATTGATCTCTGCCTCTTTTGCTTCCAGGGTGTGGATGGCAAAGCCTGCATGGATGATAAGATAGTCACCAATATCGGGCCAGCGGTCCACGACATCAAGGCGGGTCTCTTTCCTGATTCCGTCAGCATCGACCACAGCGATCTGGCCGGAGAAAAAATCATCCGGACTTCCTTGAATTTCAATGACCTTCATGGGTACTGCCAGACACATGGCGTAAACCTCCGATAATTGCCTGTCCCAAGGAGATTCCGCCATCATTCACCGGAATATTTTCCCCGGTATAGACAGTGAAGTCTTCTTGTTTCAGAAGAATAAAGAGGCCTTCAAGAAGAAGGCTGTTCTGCATGCAACCGCCGGTAAGGACGATTTTGCGTATACCTGTTTCTTCAGCAAGCTGGCGCAAGCAAAAATACAGGCTTTGAATGAGACAGAGGTGAAAATCAAGGGCAATGTCCGCAGGATCTGTTCTCTCTGCCAATTGATCAAGAACCTGACGAATCAGTCCGGCCTGCTGCAGTACGAGGCGATTGTTAACCAGGCAGCTCTCCGGCTTCCAGCGGCAATTGTCAAGAAGCTCTTGCAGTGGGCGCTTGCCCTTTGCCCGTCTGGCCAGGGATTCTAATTCCATGGCGGCCTGACCTTCGTAGTCTGCCTCCAGGCAGATGCCGAGGAGAGCGGCGATCCCGTCAAAGAGGCGACCGCAACTGGAGGTAAGAGGGCAGTTGAATCCTTGGGCCATCATTTGGTACAGGGCTAGTCGCTTTTTCTCCTCCACGCCCTGCAGGCCCTGTGGGAGCCGGAAGTTGGCCAGCCCCTGGCTGCCAAGGACATGGTGGAGGAGGGATAGTCCCATTCGCCATGGTGCCTGGGCTGCAGCATCTCCACCCGGAAGAAGCAGGTGTGACAAAGAGCCGATCCGTCTGTAACTGAAGCAGTCCGCCTCCAGAATTTCTCCTCCCCACACTGTATTGTCGTCACCAAGTCCACTTCCGTCAAGGACCAGGGCAAGGACTTTTTCCTGGATCCCATGTTCGACCAGTACTGCTGCTGCGTGGGCATGATGGTGTTGCACTGTATACAGGGGCAGACCCAGGTCTCTTGCATAATGGCTGCTGAGATAGTCAGGGTGGAGGTCGCAGACAACTGCCTCCGGTTCCACCTGGAGGAGTCTTTTGAAATGATAGATGCTTTCCTTGTAAAAATCCAGTGATTCCAGATTAAAAAGGTCCCCGATATGTTGACTGAGGAAGGCATCTTGATCCCGGGTCAGGCAGAAGGTGGACTTGAGGCCGCCACCGCAGGCCAGAATCGGTGGCAGCGAGTGGGGAAGATGAGTCGCCGAGGGAACATACCCACGGGCTCGGCGCAGGAGCTGGGGGCCTCGCGGCGTGATCCTTGCAACCGAATCATCAATACGGGTGACGATCTCCCTGTTGTGGAGGAGAAAATAGTCTGCAATCTCGGAAAGGCCTGCGACAGCGGCATCGTTGGCGGTGAATATTGGGGCTCCGCTCATGTTGCCGCTGGTCATGACCAGGGTCTGCGGACAATCTTCCTGCTGGAAGAGAAGCTGATGCAGTGGGGTATAAGGCAGCATAACCCCGATTTCATTTATACCTGGGGTAAGGTTCTCAGCCAGCTGCCCCTTCTTGCGGGCAAGCAGGACAATGGGGTGCTCCGGCCCTGAGAGGAGGCTGATCGCTTCTGTGCTCAGGTGACAGATCTTAGCTGCCTCATCCAGGTTTGCTGCCATCACTGCCAGCGGCTTGCTTTTTCGTCCCTTACGTTGCCGCAGTCTCTTTATTGCCTGTTCTGAACCTGCATCTACGGCCAGGTGGAAACCTCCCAGCCCCCTAAGGGCAACAAGTTTTCCTTGTTCCAGGGCCTGAGCTGTTTCTCCAAGGGGAGAGGGGACTGTAATTCTTGTACCAGGGTTATCATGCCATGATAACCCTGGCCCGCAGTCTGCACAGGCGTTGGGCTGGGCATGGAATCGACGGTTTTCCGGATCTTCATATTCCTCTTTGCAGGCAGAACAGAGAGGAAAATGGCTCATGGAGGTACCGGGACGGTCATAGGGGATGGATTCCACAATGGTGAAGCGCGGACCACAGTTGGTGCAGTTGGTGAATGGGTATGCAAAACGCCTGTTTTTCGAATCAAGGATATCCTGCAGACAGTCGGAACAGAGGGCGATATCTGGCGGAATGATAGTTTTGCTGCCAGCTGTGCAGATACTTTGCAGGATAGAAAATTCTGTAAATCCCTTCAGGGTCTGTTGGGGATGCTGCTGCAGGGAACTGATACGCGCCAATGGCGGCGCTGCGGAAGAGAGCAGTGATGTAAATTCTTGAAGGGATTCTTTTTTTCCTTCCGCCTCTATGACAACACCTTGATCTGTATTTACAATGGTACCGGTAATGCCAAGCTGATTTGCCAAACGATAAACGAAGGGGCGAAAACCAACACCTTGGACAGTGCCCTGGATAATGATTTCCACCCTGATGGCGTCGTAAAAGTTCTTCATCTGCTTGTTGTCACGGTTTTTCAGTCATTGTTAGCCATAATCACGTTTCCGCAGTCAAAAAGCATTGTTGAATCTTTTGTTGGCAGAATTGTGCAAACAGTGCCTTTGTGCTGATCATAATAAAAAATATCATTATTCGAAGGCAAGATCAACGATATTTTTCAGATTTTGGTATTATTTTTATGAATGTGTCAAGTTTGTCAGCACAGTA
>JAQYVF010000214.1 GCA_030145625.1 Desulfocapsa sp.
GCAAAAAAGAGCAACGGAGAAGTATGGGGCTGGGGAGACAATGAATACGGACAACTTGGCTGCGGAAAAATCTGGCAGGAAACACCCATAGTGATAATTAAAAAATTTCCATGGAATATGGTCTTGCCTGCAATAATAAAGAAATAACCCTGTAGGATAGAAAATAACAAAAGCAGCTTGCTCAGCTTTTTGAAGAGCAAGTTGCTTTTGTTGATGTTGCCAGTGCAAACCTCAACCAAATAGTAAATCTTCTCAAGTTAAGGTTGTCTGCGATAGGGGCAGATTTGTACTGCACACAAATGTTCAGTAGTAATTCAACAAGAAGCGGTTGAGCTTCGACCTGCCAGTCACAATCACTCACCCATTTATGCCGACGAGAGGTGTCTACTGTGCATCTTTACATCAAAAATATTCCCAGAACATCACGGATGAGAATGATTTGTCGCTAACTGTCAGCTAGGATAAAACCTCAATGCGATATTTGTCAGTTCGAGTCATGACTTCTACACTTTAAAACACGCAATGTTGGTTCCAAACCTCGCGTAAAATGGTTTCAAACCTCGCGCGCGGCTACAACAGACGACCAACATAACTCTCGCTGGCCAGATTTATTATTGCAACGAGCAAATTGGAGAACCTTTCGGAAAAGGTTACATAAGGGTTACACGGCACACCAAAACAAAAAAAGGACTTAGAAGAAAATCTCCTAAGTCCTTTATATATTTGGTAGCGGGGGCTGGATTTGAACCAACGACCTTCGGGTTATGAGCCCGACGAGCTACCAGACTGCTCCACCCCGCGTTGCGTTGACCACTATAGACTGAGTGGCGGCTGATGTCAATAGGAAAACGATGGATAGAGTGGGGGAAAGAATAAATATTTCAGGTGTTATCGGGAAGCAGGGCCTGCAGGCGGGAGATGATGTCGGTTGGCAGGGGGGTCAATTTGCCCTTGCGGTTGATTGATGCGTGGGTTGTATGGCCTTTGGCAAGAAGTTGTTCCCTGCCTGTTGCATCATTTTTCCGCAGGATCCTGTATGTGAACTTGCAGGTCATTTTTTTGAGTTCATTGAGTCGGGTTTCTATGATAATCAAGTCGTCGTAGCGGGCAGGTGCCTTAAAGCGGGTGTAGCATTCGATGACGGGGAAGAGGAGGCCGAGTTCTTCTATTTCTCGGTAGGAACAGACGTGTTCCCGCATGAGTTCGGTGCGGCCGATTTCAAAAAAACGGAGGTAGTTGGCGTTATAGACGACAGCTGCGGCATCGGTATCTCCATAGAGTACCCGGTATTGGCAGCGATGGATTTTATCTTCCACTTCGTTGGTGTCCTGGATGTGAAATTGTTATTTAATTGTGAGAGGTAACTGAAATCATATTGTTCCCTCGCTCTGCCGGCAGATTCTGTTCAGGAGTCTGTCACTTTTAAGGGAGGGGAGAGAGTATTTTGAGCTTATGCTTGTCGCTGCAGAAGTTTCCACATCAGGGCCTCTCCATCAGGGAGAGTGCCTCCCTCTTCCTGGCCGCTAATATCGCCGGTCTTCTCAGAAAAATCGAGGCCGCTCCCTTTTGTTTCTTCACGGGAATCGTAGAGGAGAGTGGGAACTGGTCTGTCAATGTGGGTGCGCAGGGAAAGAGGGGTGTAGTGATCCATGGTGGCTATCATGCGAAAAGTTTCTTTACGTTCTTCCAAACCTTGGAGGATTGGAGCAACAATTTTCTGGTCAAAGTCTTCTATGGCCTGGAGTTTGTCCTGGAGGAGCCCCTGGTGCCCGGCTTCGTCAGGTGCTTCCACGTGGACAAAGACATAATCTTGTGTCTTCAGGCAGTCCAGGGCGGCTTCGGCCTTGCCCTGGTAGTTGGTATCGATATATCCGGTGGCTCCCGGAATGTTGATGACATCCAGGCCCACGTTGACCGCAAGTCCTTTGAGGAGATCCACGGCAGAGATCAGACTGCCGCTCAGGCCGAAACGGTCAAAAAGAGACGGTACTGCCGGAAGTTTTCCTTCGCCCCAGAGCCAGATACCATTGGCGGGATTTTTTCCCTCCTCTCTCCTTTTCAGGTTTACCGGATGATTTTCCAGGACGCTGGTTGCCTTATTCAGGAGTTCAGCCCACTCGGGGGCGGTCATGTAACGCTGCCAGGGATCGGTTACATCTTTTTCTATGTAATCGTGGGGCGGCACCGTATCAAAAATAGGAAAATCGCCTCGTACCACCAGGATGTGTCGGTAACTGATTCCGGGCTTGAAATGGAATCGATCGGTGGAGCATGCATTTTCCAATGCCTCAATGAGCTGGTGGGATTCGTCACTGGAGATGTGGCCAGCCGAATAGTCGACCATGCGGACCTTATTCCCGGTTTCCTGGTTGAGGGTGACGAAATTGCAGCGGAAAGCGGTTTCGTCTGCGGCAAGTTTTACACCCATGGCAGCTGCCTCCAGTGGAGCGCGGCCAGTGTAATACTCTTCGGGTCTGTAACCGAGAAGGGAGAGGTTGGCCACGTCGGACCCCGGGGGATAGCCGATGGGCACGGTGCGGGTGAGGAAGAGTTCTCCCCTCCGGCAGAGGCTGTCCAGAGTCGGGGTGTGTGCCGCTTCCAGGGGGGTGCGATTTTCCAGCTCAGGCAGAGGGAGGTCTCCCATGCCGTCACCTACAAGAATAAGGTATTTCATCGGTTCTCTGCAACCCTATTCGTCATCCATCAGGATGCGGATTTTTACAGCGGCCTCGGTACACACTTCCAGGGCATCGATCTCGGTGATTGCCTGTTGCACTGCCTCCTCATTGGCCATATGGGTATGGATGACAATGGATACCGGTTCATGTTCGTGGCGGCTTTTCTGGATGACGGATTTGATGGAAATATTATGCTTTCCGAATATTCCGGAGATGGTAGAGAGGACTCCGGGTTTGTCCATGGCCGTGATGCGAAAGTAGTA
>JAQYVF010000093.1 GCA_030145625.1 Desulfocapsa sp.
GTAACAAAAGAAAATTCTCAGACATGGCAGCACCCTTTTATTGCTAAATGAGAATCTGTTTTCCACGTATGAAGAAACAACCGGGAGGTTGTTCTTTTCCAAAGCACATATATTGTCTTGCAGAATTACTTCAAGTCACCTTGAACAATCATGTGCTTGAATATCAAACAAAAACACAAAATCGTTTTTTTTCAATAAAAAAATGATTTTTTCTCTTTTTGATAAATGGTAAATTCTCTCAAAAAGAGAGCAATGCTTTTATACAATAGAATAGTGGGAATTCTGATATGCGGCTCATTTTTTTTCTAGTTGTGTCGCGTACCGTCGGTGCCGTTAATTATAATTGATTGTTGGCAGGAGAAGGAGGGCTGTGCTGAGGATACACTTCAGGTGTTTTTTTACGTCAGGAAGTATGAAACGTTACTTTGATACCCACTGTTTTCATTTTATAAAAAAAATAACCTAAACACCTAATGGCAATATGGGAACTCTGTTGCTATCAATCTTGGATAATTAGTGAGATAACACCACACCCACATCTTTTGCATAGCTATCCCAGGCGTCCTGAAGTTTTGTTAAAATATCGGGATGTTCTTTGGTAAGATTTCGTGTTTCCCCTGGATAATCAACGACATTATAAAGATGCCACACTCCTGAACCGTATGGAGCTGCGACCGAGACAGCTTTGTAGTCGTCTTGTCGCATCCACTTGCCATTCTGCATCTCACCGCCGACCAGACTGCCTGGACCATAGGCCGCATCAGCAGTACCATTTAAAACAGCAGATAATGAGCGTCCTCGTATCCGTTCGACTTCTCGGCCCTGGTACTGTTCGGGATGATTATTAGCTGTACGTTTTAAATGTTTTTGTCAATCGCTACTTCCGAGTGGTGAATATTCCTATTCATGGTCAAATATATAGCCCAGGGAGCGTCGGCTTTTGAAATAGGTCGGGTTCTTGGCATCTTTCTCAAAATAACGGCGCAGGCGGACTATATAATTATCCACCGTACGGGTCGATGTTCCCTTGCTGTAGCCCCAGCCAATCTCTAATAGTTTACTCCGTGACAGGGGTTTCCCTTTGTTGACAATAAAGAGTTTGAGTAATTTGATCTCTTGCTCGGTGAGTTGAATGGTACCATTCCGGCATTGGGCAAGGCCGGTGGAAAAATCAATCTGATTTTCTCCGAAGGTGTAAGGCTTCTGGTCGGTTGTATGGCCTGTCAGGGAGGCGTCCTGCTCCTGCTGCCATTGATCACGAGTGAGCAATCGTTTGATCCGCAGCAAAAATTCTTCCAGGTTAAAGGGCTTGGTCATATAATCATCCACCCCATCGACAAAGCCACCAATTTTATCAGAGGGATCGCCTTTGGCCGACAGGATCAGAATGGGAAGTCGTTCGTCCTCAAGACGTATATTTTTAAGGACCTCTCTGCCATCTATACCGGGCAGCATCAGATCGAGGACAATCAAATGGGGACACCACTCTTTCCATACCTTTAGGCCTTGAATGCCGTTTTCTGCCACCTTTACCTCATATTCTTCTAAGGTAAGATTTAAGGCTATTCCTTCGGCAATATGGGCATCATCTTCAATGAGTAAAATTCGTTTCCTGTTTACTGCATCCACGTGGTTCCTTTTTTTATGGTAAGTGAATTGAAAAGGCAATTTTGTAAGGTGGCCTTATCCTGTGAGGCACTTTTGTACTATTACCTCCGACATAACTGCGAGATTGCCTGCGGTGTCAGGATGATCATGAACAGGTGTCGCCATTGAGATCAGGATTCTTTCGGGGAAGCGAAACAACAAATTGCGCCCCTTTACCCGGGCCGTCACTCTGGGCCACAATTTTTCCCTTATGTAATCTGACCACCTGGTCAACCATATATAATCCCAGGCCGGTTCCGCCGGCATGGGTAAGGCTCTCTTCCTCAATCTGGAAAAATTTCTTGAAGACCTTTTTGGCCTGTGATTTCTCAAAACCAACTCCGTTGTCAGTAATACAGAGCTGCACCATCTTTTCCGTCTGACTGAAACTTATATTGATTTGCGGACGATCATTTTCGTTATATCTGACTGCGTTGGACAACAGGTTCATTAATACCATCTGAAAGAGTGCATGATTGATGGAACAATAATAGCACTGGTCCTCGGATTTATTGACCAGGATCTCGCTGCCACGAAACAATTGCTCATTCTTGCGGTAAAATTCCACCACTTCCTCGACCAGATCAACAATGACAAACTCCACACCAGCCACCTTGGCCTCAAGGCGGGCCAGATTGAGTATGCCATTAATGTCATCGGTTAACCTGGCTACATCTTCCAGCATATAGTGAAGATACTTTAACTGCTTCTCTCTGGGTAACTCATGTTTGGTCATAGTTTCCAGATAGAGCTGCAGGGAAGTTGTGGGAGTCTTCAGTTCATGGGTAAAGCTGTTGATAAACCTATGCTGTGCTCGGTAGAGGGCCTGGGTCTTTCGCTGATAGATAAAGACCACAATGATTCCCAGCAGGATAATACCGACGAGAATCGACAGGACCATGATAACCACCCAGGTCTGCCAGGCCACAAACTGCTCAGGGTTCAGATTGGTCTTCTCGATTACTGTTTTTAATCCGGTGCTGACCTCCACATACCAGTAGATGTAGAGAAACAGGGACAGCCCGAGGGCAATAATAGAGAAAATAAAGATAGCAACCGGATGAAGAAACCAGAAAGGACGTCTCATCGTTTCTCGCTGTTTTGTAAAAGAATTGTCATTTGTCTTACTTCACTATCTCTTGTCAGATTAATGCCTTACAATACAATTAATCAATTTTTAAGTTCACCTATATAAAGAGGTATATAAATGACAGATAAGCATCCGGTACATCATCTCCGTAGCAAGGCAAAGGTTCTTTTATCCAGTGTGTTTGGCCCCTATGCTCAGGACGACGAGTATGGCAGCAGTACAATCAACCCTATGGAACTATACCATAATCAAGTTACCCGCGTACAGGGAGCTTTCTCTTTACGTATGTTCCATCGCTCTTTTGGGCTATTGATGATACAGGAAAATATTGATGCCCCCTGTACTCTTCTCGATTTCCCGGATTTAGAGTGTTTCATCGAGACTATCAGCAACAATCAGTACGACATAATCGGTATCAGTTCCATTATTCCCAATGTAGGGAAGGTCAAAAAGATGTGCGAATTGATCCGTAGCTATCAGCCACAGGCAAAGATCGTGCTTGGTGGTCACATCAGTAACATGGATGATATAGATGATATAGTGAACGCCGATTTCATCGTGCGGGGAGACGGAATCGAATGGTTCAGGCGCTACCTTGATCAGAATATGAATAAAGCGGTCAAGCATCCCGCCGTGTCTTCAGCCACGAAGACTCGAATTCTGGGTCACACTCTTTCCAACAAAAAAGAAGATACAGCCGCTATTGTTGTTCCCTCAGTAGGGTGTCCCATGGGATGTAATTTCTGTTCAACCTCGGCCCTGTTTGGGGGGAAGGGGAAATTTAAGAATTTTTTTGAAAGTGGGGAAGAACTTTATACGATAATGGCCGATCTTGAGGAAAAACTCGAAACCAGATCTTTTTTCATTCTCGATGAAAATTTTCTCCTGCACCGGGAAAGGGCTTTAAGTCTCCTGGAACAAATGAAAAAACATAATAAGAGCTGGGCTCTCTATGTCTTTAGCTCGGCAAGGGTCCTGCGTTCCTACACCATAGAACAACTGGTGGAATTGGGTATATCCTGGGTCTGGATGGGACTGGAGGGGAAGCAGAGTCAATATGCAAAACTTGCAGGAATCGAGACCAGAGAGCTGGTCGCAGATCTTCAGGAACATGGCATTCGTGTTCTCGGCTCTTCCATCATTGGCCTGGAAGAACATACTCCGGAAAATATCGCACAAGTTGTTGACTATGCCGTTTCCCATTCTGTTGATTTTCACCAGTTTATGCTCTATACCGCCAATCATGGCACCCCCCTTCATGCTCAGCTCAAGAAGAAGGGTACACTGTTGCCCTTGGACGAGTTCAAGATCTCCGACAGCCATGGACAGTTTCGTTTCAACCACCGTCATCCGCATATTCCGGCAGGTGATGAGGAGAAATTACTGCTTGGGGCCTTTGAACAGGACTTTGTAAGCAATGGCCCCAGCCTCTTTCGTCTGATCCGTACCACTCTCAAAGGCTGGAAACGCTACCAAAAATGTCCTGATATGCGCGTGCGTAAACGCTACCTGGAAGAGGTTAAGCCGCTGCGCAATATGTATGCCGGTGCAGTGTGGGCTATGAAAAAATGGTATCGGCAGGATAAAGATCTTTGTCGGCAACTTGATGATCTTCTGCAGGATATCTATAAGACCTTGGGCTTACAGCCCCGTCTGGTCGCGCCGCTGGTTGGTCGTTATGTGTATCGGACCATGAAAAAAGAGGAAAAACGAATAGCTGCCGGTTGGACCCTGGAGCCGGAAACCTTCCTGGAAAAAAATCAGGCCGCTTTAACAGAGGCGACCTCCGCCACAGCTACTCCTTCAAGGGAGTCAATACGTATTCAGGATCTGGCAGGTCTCAAGCAGCCGGCCACCCTCAACGGGAGATCCTGACAGGGACTGTACAATGGATGGCAGGGTGTAACCACCACGGTAACACGTTGGAAACGTAATGAATAACGTCCTGCTGCCATCCTGATTGCAGTTTCTTCGCGACTGATAATCTGCCTTGTTATGTGCATTTTATCACCAGCATTTCGGTGGCCCCTTTTTGAAATTGATATTGCACCGATTCATATGACACTTGAACATGGTTATCTTTCAAAGCGGATGTTACCGCTTTGAGATGCGGAGATTTTTTACCCTCAAGTGACACCAGCGGATACACTCGAACTTCATGAGCAATGCGACATAATTCTTTTAGAGACAAAATATGTTGCTCCTGACTTATGTGATCACTGTACAAAAACAGGTAGTGTGAGCAGAGTGCTAATTCAAATGCATTCTTTTCAAACGGTAATGTTGGCAGTGATGCCTGAATGTATCTTCCCGACTTTTTACCGGTCTCGTAGTCAGTTAAGAACCTTTTCATGGCTTCCATTCGGATTTGCCCTAACGCTTCTACGCTTTTAATGGTAGTCCATATAAAGTCATTCTCATTCCTTGACACCTGCTCCATCACCTGAGGGTATACTTCATCAATTCTTGTTGCTATCTGTTCAGCATTGAATTGGTACAAGGGGTCAATGGATATGATGCTCCCGCCATTTTTCGAGAGATCTGCATTGAAACATGCAGGGCCGTCTCCGCAGCCAAGAAGCGTTTTGTTCAAGTCATTTTCTGACAAGGAAAACATTTCCGTATATTCAGCAAACGATCTTCCCCAAGGGATTACTTCGGATAACTTCATGATGTCCTTGTCTGAAATAACGGCGTGTTATAAGCCGATATCCCCGGCGATTTGCTGCATTGACACCAGGGCAAGGTCACAGAACTCGTTTATTTCCAGATCAAGATGAGTACATTCGGCAATAATCTCTCTGTTTGCTCCCCTGGCAAAGGCCTTTTCTTTGTATCGTTTGCGAACTGATTTTTGTTTGACCGAGGCCAGTTTTTTATCCGGGTAGACAAGGGTGGCGGCAACAATAAGACCGGTGATGGTTTCACCGGCAGCAAGCCCATGATGGAAGGCAGTTGTTCGTTTGTCTCCATGGGCCTTTTCGTTATGGAGGCGAATGGCGTCAATAATTTCAGAATCGACTCCTCGCTTCTGGAGAATTTGAATTGTCCCATGGGTATGGGTGCTAAGATCGGGATGACTTTCCACATCCAGGTCATGGAGCAGGCCGGCAAGGCCCCACTTTTCTTCATCCTCACCGAGGTGTCTGGCCAGGGAACGGAGAACGGCCTCACTGGCCAGGCAGTGGTTGAGCATGTTCTGGTTTTTTATGTGCTCATGGAGCAGGTCCAGAGCCTGTTCACGGTTTATGCCGTATTTTTCAGTAGTCATAGTGAGCTGTTAGTAGAATTTTATTGTGTTGAATGCAGAGCAGTAACAAGCTGAGACATGAGTTGTGAAAAACTGCCTTCAAGAATCACCTCCGCATGAGTATTGAGCACCGGCTCTCTGTTGATCTCAATGATTTTCCCACCCTGTGCCAGTACAGTTGCCGGAATAGTTGCAGCCGGAACTACCTGGCATGAGGTGCCGGCAACAATAAGAAGATCTGCCTGGTGAATAAGGTCCCGGCTTTCACTCAAGGCAGATGGCGGGATTTGCTCATCAAAGAAAACGATATCCGGCTTTAAGATGCCATGACAGGAAGAACAGTGAGGTGGCAGATCCGGCTTGCGGACGTCAGCAAGAGGATAAGAACATGCACATTGCATACAGGTGAAAGAGTCAAAAGAGCCGTGATATTCCACCACCTTTTTACTTCCACCCTTCTGATGAAGGGAATCGATATTCTGGGTGATGATGCCTGCAAGCATGCCCAACTCTTCCAACTTGGCCATGGCACGATGCCCCTCATTGGGCCTGGCATCAACAAGAGTCATCAACTCTGCAAGCATGGTCCAGATTTTTTCAGGGTCACGTTTAAAGGCCCCTAAGGTGCCATACTCCATCGGGTCATACCTGCTCCACAATCCATCCCTGCTGCGAAAATCAGGAATGCCGCTCTCTGTACTTACCCCGGCCCCGGTTAGAGCAATGGTCTTCTTTGACTCTTTGAGCAATCGGGCAGCATCTGCAATTACGTCAGTCATGTCACTTTTTTTCATCCCTCACAAGTCTTTCAACAGGCAAAGCTTGTAATGAATTGTATCTGAAAAATTACGTTCGTTATGGACCTTGTGTTCTTTTTCCATTCTTTGGTTGACAGTTTCGCAAGGCATTGCTCGCCTACAAAGTTTCAGATTATCAAAAAGAATAATCGATGAGCAACTCTATTCTGGAAATGATGTCCTTTTTCCAGCTTGTCTCCCTGGCAGAAATCGCTATACTTTACCGGAGAGTTGAGAAGAAAAACATCACGAGAAAAGAAAAGGAGAATGACACTTGCCCACCTTGTCTTCGATTATCGTAGATTCCCTGGTTGTTCTTCACCTTGTCTTTATCGTTTTTGTATTGTTGGGCGGACTCCTTGTGCTGTGGCGACGTTGGGTCCTCTATCTCCATGTTCCTGCAGCGCTATGGGGGATCCTCATTGAGTTCCTGGATTGGCGCTGCCCACTCACCCCACTGGAGCAATATTTCAGACAATTCAACGAATTGCCCTATCAAGGCACATTTGTGGATCATTATATCCTGCCGATTGTCTATCCAGCAGGACTTACACACGATCTGCAGATATTTTTCGGTGTTTCAGTTCTGGCTGTTAATATCCTCATATACGGTTGTCTGGTTGTAAAGTATTTGAGACGTAAAGAGTCAAATCAGTCATCAGGTAATCACAGTTGACACCTTTTTCGTTCCATGTCATTGTCTCGGGAGAGCAACTCAGTATTAAGGCCACCTTAAGAGACAAGCTGACAATTCCGTCATAGTAAAAATGATCCCCAAAAAACGGCAACATCAAAAAGAAATCCTTCTCGATGCCTCATCTGCTATTCTTTTGGCAAAGGCTGGGGTTCATGAGGTGGTGGCTGCAAGTTACCACATTTGCATGTCGGATTCTGTTTTTGATGAAATCACCAGAAAAAAATTACTCGGTTCTGAAGAGTATAAAAAACTGCTGCAGGAAAAGCGCTTGGAAGTCCTTCCTGTATTGAGCCCTGCATCCTGGAGTGTAGCTGATGCTCCTTTGCAGCGGCTGGACAGGGGGGAACGCGATACCCTTTTGCTCTTTCGTGAAGGGCGTGCTGATTTTGTGGTGACAGATGATGGGGCTGCAGCCAGGTTTTGTCTGAACAACAAGGTTCCCTTTGTGAACAGCCTGCTGCTCCGTCTTCTTCATCGTTCCGGAATGATAGGAAACAGCTCTTATGTGGCGGGAGTTAAGTCTCTCCTGGCTCAGGGGAGGTACTCGGAAAAGGTGAGAGAGTATGCAACAAGCTGTCCCGACAGTGAGTTGCTGTTTTTTCTCCCTTAGGGCCTGTAATGAAATAACATGGCCAATCTTACATCTTATCTTCGGGCCAGGTTTGAATGCGGCTCAATCGCAAAATCCTCAACATAGCTCTGCTATGCCTGCGGTTTTACTCAATCACCGCCTCCAAACTTGGCACAAATCTAAGCGTAATATCAGTCATGTTATTTTCTTACAGCCCCTTAGGAGATTCTGATTACCCTGAAAGCTCAGTCACTTTCTTGAATAATTCGTCGAAAGAGGGACTGATTTTATTTTTTTTGAACGCCGCCGCAGTCCCCTACTTTGTAAGAAAAACTCAATCTGTCTCCCGCATTGATATGAGTTTTTTGAGAAGAAATGAAAAATCCTTCTGGTCGAGGCGTTTCAGCCCGGCCTGCTGCGCCATCTGTATGGCTTTCTGATACTCCTCACTGCTCACTGGCCTGTTCAGAGCCTCAACCTCATGGGCCTTGCCGCAGGAGTGATACTGATCCATGATATTCACGTAACTGTCTAGTGAGATCTCCCTGGCAATGAACTTGAGAATCTCTTCAGTTTCATCAAGGCAGCCTGGCATGATCAGGTGCCTGATCAAGATGCCTCGCATGGCCAAGCCATTTTGGTCTATGACCAGATCGCCGACTTGCTTGTGCATCTCTTTTAAGGCCAGCCTCGCTATTTCCGGATAATCATGGGCATGGGCGTATTGTTTGGCATGTTCCGGATCCCAGAATTTGAAGTCCGGCATATAGATATCAACAATATTTTCCAGGATCTGCAGGCTTTCCACGCTGTCATAGCCGCTGCTGTTATAGACCAGAGGGAGGTGGAGGCCTTTTTCAATGGCAAATGGCAGGGCCTCTAAAATCTGAGGGAGCACATGGCTGGGGGTAATCAAATTGATATTGTGGCACCCCTGTTCCTGCAAGTCCACCATGATTTCGGCCAGTTGTTCCGGACTCGCTGCAACACCTTCCTCCTGCTCCGGGCAGTGGCTGATCTCATAGTTCTGACAGAAGAGACAGAGGAGATTGCAGTGGCTAAAAAAGATGCTGCCGGAGCCATACGTCCCAACCAGAGGCGATTCTTCTCCAAAGTGTGGACCAAAACTGGCCACCATGGCTCTCTTCCCGGTACGGCATATTCCGAGTTTCCCTGTGTGCAGACGATTCACCCCACAGTGGCGCGGACAGAGTCTGCACGGTGCTAAGAGCTCCCAGGCATGGCTGATTCGTTTCTGGAGTCCTCCCTGTTCATAGAGAGTGAGATAGGAAGCTTTCATGGGGAATCTTTCTGTAAAAGCCGTTGCCAGTCAAGTTGTTCAAAGCTGTTGTGAAGCATATGGTCATCGTCATAAGTGAAGATCTGCAACTGTGAAAAACTCGTTTTGGCAAGGGGAAGGACTCTATCCGGCGGGGTCACTGTGTCATGATTGCCAATAATAAGGCTTGTGGGAGTGACGATCTTCTCAGGCGGGGGTGAAAATTCTTGGAAATTCAGGGCCGGAGCCAGTAAGACAAGGGAGTGGCATCTGTTCGGGTGACGGATGGCAAAACAGGTGGCCATGAGACCGCCGAAACTTGATCCAACGAAGATGAGATTGTTGCAGCCGTAACAAAGAGCTTCCAAGGCCTTGAGCCGTGTTGCCAGGTTACCCTGAAAATCCGGAATGCACATCTCGGGGAAATGTTTTGCAAACCACTGTCCCTTGGTCCCTTTGCTGGAGGAATCCAGGCCGTGAAGAAAGAATGTTTTGTGCATGGTGCACCAGGGAGTTGAAATGTACTACGAAAGGAGACTGGTTTTTTGTCGCGTTTCAGGCGAGAATCATTCTGTCTCCTGCTTAAGTTCGAGCTGACAGATAACCACAATTCAATACAGTATGGAAGTGATGGTGTTGCAGGTGATGGCTTTGTCTATTCAGTTTCCATCAGTAGCAATACGATTGTTGTTGGGACTCTTGGAGCAGACACATTTACAGGTTCTGTCTATACCTTTGTCAGCAATAGACGATACCTTACGAATCATATGATGGGCTGTTATTCCCATCAACAAGTGCAGGCAGCTCCCAGTTAATCATCGGTTTTGACTGATCCTGCAAATATGAATTTGCCTTGGAAAAATGCTTATTACCAAAAAATCCGCGATGGGCAGAGAGGGGAGAGGGATGAACCGACTGCAGTACCAGGTGTCGCTCTTTGTCAATAATCGCCCCTTTTTTCTGGGCATAACTGCCCCATAAGAAAAACACCAGTCCGGAATGTTCCTTGTTCAGCGTTCGAATAATGGCATCAGTGAACTGCTCCCACCCCTTTCCCTGATGAGAAGCCGCCCTGTTCTTTTCCACTGTAAGAACACTGTTTAACAAAAGTACACCCTGTTCTGCCCAGCTGCTGAGACACCCATGACTACCAGGAGAAATGCCAAGATCTGCCTGAATTTCCTTGAAAATATTTTTAAGAGATGGAGGAGGTGTTACCCCCGGCATAACGGAAAAACACAAGCCGTGTGCCTGCCCCGGACCGTGGTACGGATCCTGCCCGATTATCACGACCTTCACTTCCTCAAAAGGAATAAAGTTCACGGCATTAAAGATATTTTTCCCTTCCGGGTAAATGATCTTTCCGGCCCGTTTTTCCCGGATCAGAAACTGTCTGAGGTTTTGCATATACTCTTGTTCAAATTCACCTCCGATCCGACTCTTCCAGGAAGGTCTTAACTGAACGCGGTCCTGTTTTTCCGACATTGTACAACACCTTTGAGTGGTGGGTGTGTTCCATACCCCTCAGGACAAAGAAGACATCCTTTAAGCATGATGAAGAGCATAACTGCCAAAACGAAATCATACTTGCATCATACAAGCAACTTCACTCATGCGCCTGCCAAGGTTTCTGCAGGTAGCAATACCTGTTGCATCACCTTCGTAGCCATCGGGGTGACTTCCCCAGGCGGCGCCCCCAAAATGGTCTCCATCGCCGACGATAAGCATGTCGTGGATCATCATTGCAGCATGAACTGCCTGAATGGTTAATTCCTGGCCACCGTTTCTTGAGCCGCCAACTGCTATCACGCCGCCGAGTTTATTTTTAAACATAAATCCATTGCGCCTGAAAAGAACCGTCCGGTCAAGAAATGCCTTGGCCTGGCTGGACATACACCCCATATAAACAGGACTTGCTAAGATGATTCCCAAGACTTTTGGGTCAGCAAGTTTAGAAATCAATGGTTGAAAATCGTCCTCCTGGCTACACAACACACCTTTCTTGCATTTACCACATGCAATGCAACCATTGAATTTCAAAGGGGCAAGATCTATCAATTCAATCTCAAGGCTTTTTCCAAGCGTTTCTGCTGTGTGCCTGGCCTCATTGAGACACTGGTCCAGGAGAAAATGGGTGGACTTATTTTTTCTTGCACTTGCTGAGATACCTATGATTTTCATTCTTGCTATGTCCTTTTTTTCGTAATTATTCTTGTCTTACGCGACCTATTGTCCTCTGCACTCGAAAGCATGGTGTTGAGCCCGGTCAGTTCATCTTGCTTAATCACGCGAAGTCAGACCACGGCTAATGAATTCATACTGGAGTTTGTCTGCACTTGACCTGCTCCATAAAGCCAGACAGGGTTTCATTCTTGTGTATCGTAGCTTCAACCGTATGACGCGATTCTGGCTCAACGCGAAGTGGTGGCATGGTTGCTGTTTTCATTAAGTCCTCCATCTGTTGCGTGCTATACATGGTATAGCAGGGTAGAAAAGAACGCAAGGAGGCATTGGGGATAGCCCCCCGAAAGGATAGCAATTTATATTTCAACAAGTAGTTGGATTTCAACTGTGTCCAGGACTGCCATAAGGATCACGGGAGGATCAAACAGGATTTCATTTTTATTAGGGTATCTTGAAAATTAGAATTTTCGTTCAAAATCGAGGCATGAGAAAAATTTTACCGCAGGTGCCCTGCAAGAATCACCCTAACTACGGGTACAAGTGCCCTTGGGGTGCATCTTTTCTATGGTTTTTTACACTCTAAACGCTATTATAAAACAACGAAGTTTAACAATGAAATAATCTTGTTACGTGTTTAAATGAAAAGGAAAATCCCATGAACGCATCTTCCCCAGCCAAGAAAGCACCCCGGCGCAAGTGGAGCAACCCAATCGAATAAGGCCGCGAGTCAGCAGGCATCTCGGGAGTACAGTGGGGCGTAACCCGGATCTTGTAAAAAGTGCATAGTCCCTTTTTTATGGGTTCTCCCGGCATTCTTTCATGCCCGTCAAAAGCCCTTCCAGATGCTTTGACTCTTCCAGGGAATCGTTGTGAAAAATAGTCCATCCGCCTTTTTTTGAGAAAAAGTATATCGTACTCCCGTCAACATCTGCCGATCTTCCGGAAAAAGTGAGTATGAAATGTTCTTCATCGTGCCACAGGTGGCCCATGTTTTTTATCCCTGCGAGGGACTCATGATTGGCGTAAGGAGTTTCTGGACTACATGGATGGGGAAGATTCGATTGAATCTCTTCAATAAGAGGGTGGTAGGTTTCTTCAAAAATTTCCATTGCCATTGTTTGAGCTCTATCCATGAGCTGAGTTGCTAAAATAACCCCAAGTAGTATTGATAGTAACCGTGCCCAAATTCGTCTGGCGGGGAGTTTTCGTTTTATCAGGGAATAGGCAAGGAAAAATATCTGGAATAGTATGCCGGGGCACAGTACGAAAAGAAAGATACTGCCTAAGCTACCCACATGGGGCCAGGAGATGTCCGAATAAAATAACCAGCAGACTCCCGCACTATAAATAAGCAGCAGTAGAAAAGAAATCAGGAGTGTTGCAGAGTAGGTCCAATGTCCTGGGATCCCACCGTTGTTCTCATGGTTCCCTTTCCGGCGTGATATTACCGCATGAACAATAATAAGTATGACAGTGAGTGTGCAACTAATGAGTAGAAAACTATCCATGCCGGTATTCTTGTTTTACTTGTGCTGGTTTGGCTGCCTTTTATAGTTCGGTAGCTGGTGGCGATGCAGGGAGCATAATGACTTAGATTGCGAAAACTTATGTGGTTGAAATTATAGAGTTTAGATTTTCTAGATTTTCGAGCAATGTACCAGTCTTGTCTTTATCGATGTACCAGTAATGATACTATCGTTCTGGTAACTCAGCTCCTTTGCTCATGATCTCAACATAGTGATGATAGCTGAACAATCGATTTCGCTTTCTAGCTGTCAATTCTGTCACAATATCCAGTTTCTCAAGATGGCCAATACACTTATTCACCGTTGCTGCCGTAAGCCCTGTCCGCTCAACCAATTTAACTGGTGAAGAAATTGGATGCTGGATCAAGGCTTTTTGCACTTGCAGAACAGATACACTCACTCTACCTAGGCCACTGATTTGCAGACGATCTGATTCCGACAAATCATGCAACTCTAGCGCTGTTTCAACGGCCTGACCTGCAGTGACAATCACCGCTTCAACAAAGAAATCCAACCACGCCTCCCAATCTCCATTCACTCGCACGTCATTAAGCATCTGGTAGTAATACTGTCTATGTTGTTTAAAATAGAGACTGAGGTATAGCATGGGGGTTTGCAATAAACTCTGCTCACATAGAAGCAGAGTGATAAGCAATCTCCCAAGACGGCCATTTCCATCAAGAAATGGATGAATAGTCTCAAACTGTACATGAGAAAGAGCCGCTTTTAACAGAGCCGGAGTGTGTACCGGATCATCATGTAAAAAAAGCTCCAATTTTCCCATACAGTCCAATACATGCTCAGGGGGTGGTGGAACAAAAACAGCATTTCCTGGACGGGTTCCATCTAGCCGGTTCTGACTACTCCTAAATTCACCTGGTGCTTTGGTAGCTCCATGTCCTTTTGACAATAGAATTTTGTGGATCTCTTTTAAAAGTCGAAGAGATAAGGGAAACCCGTTATTAATCCGTGATATACCGTGATCTAAAGCGGCAACATAATTACTGACCTCTTGGACATCATCTAGTGGTACCTCGGGTTCCTGATTATTCTCGTAAATCAGAAGATCAGAAAGTGAAGAGGTGGTACCTTCTATCATGGAGGAAAGAACTGCCTCCTTCCTGATATACATGTAGAGAAACATAGATGTTTCCGGCATCAATGTCGAGACACTATCGAGTCTGCCAATGGCTAATAGAGCCTGTTCATATTTCTCACGCAACTCGACAGGCCACTCAATATCAGGGATAGGCGGCAAGGGGGATGGGACAAAGGCTTCAGCCTGCTCTCCAATGGTGGAAATCGTGACGTAGCGTCCTTGTAGCTCTCTTTTCATAGTATCGTAAAATAAGAAATTAAGTTATTTTACGATAACCTGATTTTGTAAAATAAAAAAGAAAATTCAAACCAAAACTCATCGAAAACTCTTTTACCCAACAGATAGCCACAAATGCCCGATCTTTATTGGACGAACTGACAGTGCTGCCTTTCTGATACGGGATACCTGACTGTTCTTTCAGATGCCAGAAGTTTGCTGTTTCAGGATGATAGAACGACTACGATATCGACGTTGATGTCCCAATTGGCATCACCTTAAAAGAAAAAGGATAAAGAAAAAGGAAAAAAAGGGGCCTTTTAATGGGTGACCACTTTTCTCTTTTTATGTCAATTTGAGGCTATGTTTTTGACATATGGATTTCTGTGTTTCAACTTGTTTCGTCCCAAGGCTGGAGAGTAAGGCTTGGATAAGCAATCAACTGTATTACCTCTGCGAGCTTATCGATTTCATATCCCTTACCTCGAAGAACTTCTTGAATCCCAATCTGAGTATTTCGTTATGGACAGGTACAATGCGTGTTGAATTGAGTGTCTTAAGGTTCTTCTCTCCATCATCGGACGATGTAAGAAAGGTGGTCATCATTGCTGAAGAAAGTCGGTTGTCGACGGTTGGCTCGTTGGGTGACATGATGAGGAGTGCCAGGACATATGACACGTGCTGTTCTTGCTATGTTGCGAGAGTGGCAGATGGATTACAGGGTGTACATATATATACTGTTTGAATGTATAAGTAGAGGGAACGAAACACAAAGAGACCTCCTGTGTGGTAGAATAGCATAGGAGCTGGCTGTGACGACATCAAGTCGCACAGAATCATTAGCCACAAGGAGGTCTCTTATGAACAGTATGCATTATATTGGTTTTGACATCCACAAAAAGGTTATCAGTTTCTGTGAAAAACAGATGGATGGAACCATTGTTGACCAAGGGATGATCCGTGCCACTCGTCAAAGTTTGACAACCTGGGCTGGAGAGCGGACAACGTCATGGGTCGGTGCAATGGAGGCTACGTTGTTCACCGGATGGATTTACGACTACCTGCTTCCTCATGCAAAGGAGCTCAAAGTTGCCCATCCGGAGATGCTCAAGGCAATAACAGCCGCCAAGAAGAAAAATGATGCTGCAGATGCTGAGAAGATAGCGGATCTGCTTCGTTGCAACCTTCTTCCAGAGTGTTATATGGCTCCAGAAGAACATCGAAATCTGCGTCGTATTTTACGATATCGGAACCTTCTGGTCAGAGAAGCGGCAAAGATGAAGACAAAGACTGCCACCCTTTTGATGGAAGTGGGGGCTGAGTACAACAAACGACGCCTTCACGGGAACAAATATTTTCAGGAGCTGCTCAGCACCTTGGAGTATGTGCCTCAATCGGTACTCAACCTCCTGCAGATGAGCCGAGGCAGCATGGAATTCTTTGACAAGATGCAGAAATCGCTTGTCAGTGCTCTTCGCAATGATCCAGAGATCAGTCAACGGGTTGAGTTATTAAGGAGTATCCGGGGTATTGGTGAGGTGACAGCCCTGACCTGGGTGCTGGAGATCGGGGACGTCAACCGATTCAGTCGTATCAGCCAGGCGGTCAGTTACTGCGGACTATGCAGCGCACAGAAAGAGTCGGCAGGGAAAGAGATCCGGGGGCCTCTATCCAAGAAACGGAATAAACATTTACAGACCGTGCTGATTGAGGCGGCTAAACTGGCACCACACTGGAATCCGCAATTAGCCGAAGTACACGAACGAGAACTGGAAAAAGGCAACCGTAACAGAGCAACCCTTGCCGTAGCACGGAAGCTGGTGGCGTACATGCTGGCGGTTGATAAAAACCAAAAAAGATTTGTCCAAAAGGAGGTCCTGGAAAAAGCGGCTTAAATGGAGCGTGGTTTTGCGGCTTGGTTTTCCTGCTGATCCTTTCGTTCTGGGGACTGTGCGAGCTTGAGGGTGATGCACCGATATAGTGTTTAAAGGTCAGCAGGTTTTGATCCAAACTCAATCTTCTGTGACGGCGAACAGCCTGATACTGCAAATAGATGTCTGGTCACAAGCCATTTGTTGACCCAAGGGATAGTAGAAAAAAACA